>CAVJEZ010000089.1:5577-7947 GCA_963648625.1 Odoribacter splanchnicus | reverse complement strand
AGGCCTTCTGCAATGCCTTCTGCCGTACTTGGATGCCGTTCTATCAAATCCAGCACCTCGTCAGCACTGACTGTCTTGTGCGAGTGCGTGCCATTTGCAGAGCCAAGCTGCGAGGCAATAATCTCCACCCTGCCGGGAAGCCTGCGTGCTATTTCCTTAAGCCTGTCCAGACCCAGTGCCCTTGCAGACCTTTCTGCAGGAGGCCTGACAACCGTATTCAGCTGGACACACTCTATATTGTCCAGTTTGCGTACAGCACTGGCCAGTGCCTCAATATCGGCATCCGTATCATTAACGCCCGCAACCAGAAGAACTTCAAGCCATATGCGGCCGGCAAAGTCATGGCAGAAAGTCGTCAGGCCGTCACATACCTTTCTGACATCAAGACCGGGTGCGAGCCTGTTGACTGCTTCAGCCGTGCCCGGAAGCACTGCATCCAGGGAAGGGCTGATGATATCAACACGGGCAAGGTTTTGCCGCACCTTTTCATCCCAGAGCATGGAGGAGTTTGTAAAAACCACCACGGGAATATTGGTCATTTCCTTGATGCCGTCTATAATTTCGCCAAGACTGCCGTTTAAGGTAGGCTCCCCTGATCCTGCAAAGCTGATGGCATCAGGCGTTTCTTCCTTCAGCCTCTGCCGTATTTCCCTGAGCACATCAGCAGAAGAGACATAGTCACGCACTTCAAGCGTATGGTTGGTGGTCCTGCCAAGCAGGCAGTACACGCAGTCATAGCTGCATGTCTTAAAGGGAATGACATCTATGCCCAGCGACCTGCCAAGACGTCTTGATAAGACAGGACCGTATACATACCTGTATCGCTGCATGCTGCAAGCCTCCGCCACAAAGCAACAACGGACTTCCGTTCCTAATAAAAAAACAGAGGAAGCATACACTTTCCTCTGTCTCAAAGCAAAAAGGGGTGGCAGCCCTAGAGCTGCCACCCCGTATAACGCTTATTTAGCGGTTAGCGACCTATTGAGCAGGGCCGGAAGCGGCGTGCTGCATCTTGATCTCAACCTTCTCGGTCAGGCCGCTGTAGTACTCGCGCAGGATGTCGAGCACTTCGTCACGACCGAAGTGGGCAGGAATTTCCTTGCCTTCGGAGAGGAACTTACGCAGTTTGGTGCCGGAAAGAATGACGCGGTCTTCTTTGCCGTGGGGGCAGGTCCTCATGGAAGCCATGCCGTCGCACTTGGTGCAGTAGAAGGTCCAGTCGATCTTCAGGGGCTCGCACTGCAGGCGCTTGCCGGGATCGGCAGGCTGAGGAATCTTGTCGAAGATTTCCTGAGCTTCAAACATGCCGTAGAAGTCGCCCACACCGGCATGGTCACGGCCGACGATCTGACGGTTGATGCCGTAGTTCTGACGGAAGGTGGCATGAAGCAGGGCTTCACGAGGTCCGGCGTAACGCATATCCAGAGGATAGCCGGCCTGGATCACGTTCTCGGGCACGAAGTATTTGTCAACGAGGGTGTTGATGCACTTAATGCGGACTTCGGCCGGAATGTCGCCGGGCTTCAGGTTGCCCACCAGGGAGTGAATCACAACGCCGTCGCACACTTCAACGGCCAGCTTGGCCAGGTATTCGTGAGAACGGTGCATGGGGTTACGGAGCTGCAGAGCGGCAACGTTCTTCCAGCCACGCTTATCCATCTGCTCACGCAGCTGGGCGGGAGTCATGTAGGTGCCGGCAAACTTGGTGGGGAATTCGCCCTGAGAAAGAACCTTCACTTTACCAGCGAGGTTGAATTCCTTCTGAGCGAGAACCATCTTCACGCCGGGATGGTCTGTGGGAGCCACGTCCCAGAACTTCTCGGAGTCTTCGCCATGGCCTTTGAACACCAGCTCGCACTCTTTGCGTTTGGCGGCTTCGTCCATCTCGTAGACTTCTTCCACCTTCAGGGTAGCCATGATTTCGCCGTTGCGGACAAGGGCGACTTCCTGACCGTTCTTGAGTTCCTTGGCATCCTCAGCGGAGATGTCCAGGGTGACGGGCACGGGCCAGAAGGTACCGTCGGCGAGGGTCATTTTCTCAATGACGCTCTCCCAGTCGGCTTTGTTCATGAAGCCGTCGAGGGGAGAGAAGCCACCGATGCCCATCATGATGAGGTCACCCTTAGCACGGGAAGAGATCTCAATCTTCTTCAGGCCTTCAGCTTTCTTGAGTTCGTCCTGAAGGGCCTGGCCTTCGAGGAGAGCACATACGAGACCTTTCCCGCCATGCGGGGGGACAAGCTTGGACATAACCATTCCTCCATAATGTTAATGAACACGGCATAATGCCGTTATTGACTGGATGTGAAGATATCTTGTGAAAAACTGGACTAAATGTCAAGACGGCTTTTCAACAAAACTTTGTCCTTT
>CAVJEZ010000089.1:0-4709 GCA_963648625.1 Odoribacter splanchnicus | reverse complement strand
TTCGTGTAACGCAGTTCGGGTTCACGCCCCAGACGTCCGATAATCATTACCTTGTTAAGCATGGTTTCCAATCTCCTGCTCTTTGCACGCTTATTTTCAGCTGTTTTCCTGCCATTCAGTCTGGACACGCATAATGACTTCCTTGATGCCGGGAAGTTCTTCCTCGGGGCAGACGCCAATCAGGGGAGCACCCGCATCAACGTTGTCATTGGTTTTGAAATACGTGGCATATATGACCCCTTCGGGGCCGGAATAGTACAGAGGCAGCTCGCGCTTCATCCTGCTCATGATAAACAGTTCCTGTCCGTTGCGGATCAGGACGCTGCCGGCATCTGAAGCCCTGAGCTTTGCTGCCACTTCGGGAACAAAATAATATTTTGCCCTCTCGGGTGCAAGGAAGAGAAAGAGGGACTGCTTGAGAATAATTGATTCCACTTCGTCCCTTGTCAGGTGATGCCTGATAGTTACCAGGGGGGCTCCGCTCTCGACAAAGCCATTCTCATATTCTGAATACACCTTGTCTATTACGCCCTTCTCAGGAGCGCAGATTGTCTTGGCATTGCGTTCCCTGGTCAGGGTAAGCAGGGCAGTTCCCTGCTTTTCCTTCCACTGTCCCTCCGGACCGTGCACGGCATCGCCTGATTTGATACCGGCAAAATTGACCACGCCGGTATGAGGGGCACAGACAGTGATTTCCCTGTATGGATTCTGTTTAATCTGCTCAAGCAGACTGGATACGTTCAGCATAGAAACACCTTATGGAAAACCAGCACGTTATCTGTAGTACAGATTGCGGCCGCCTATCGTCTGCAATGCCTGGATAAGGTTATTGCGCATTTCGCGCCTGTCCCAGATGGCCTGGATATGGCCGCGGGTCAGGGCCCTGTAGCAGCGGTGATACTTGGGCGGCACATCCATTCCTGTTGTTGACTTGATAACGCCAGGGCCGGCAAAGCCGATATTAGAAGAACGAATGGCAAACTGATACGGCGAACAGCCAAGGAAGCTTGCCACAGGACCGGCAAAGGAGTTGGTGTCGTAGCAGACCATGTACAGGCCGCCATTTTCGATATAGCGGCGCACGGCTATGGTGCAGCGCGGCATCTGGATAACGCCGTGCGTTCCTTCCTGAATGCGGATGCCGGCTGTCCCGTGCACATACGCCAGGAAAGGACAGCGGTTCTTGGCAGCCCTTTCGGCAGCCTCGACAAACTTGTATCCTTCGGCTGCTCCGAAGGAGCCGCCGCGGAACGTGCCCATAAGCATGGCAACGACCAGCTTTGTGCCGTCTATGCGCGCTTCAAAAGTCATGCAGGCGCTCTTGTGCCCTGTCTTCTTTTTCGCCGCTTCCAGGGCCTTGTCCAGGCCGGGATATTCAAGAGGATTGCCGGACTCTATTTCCCTGTTGAATTCCTTGACGGAATCCTTGTCAAAGACGTTGCTGACATACCATTCCGGCTCCATGGGGAAATGGTGGCCGCAGTTGTTGCACACGCCCGCAAACTCGGCAAAAAGATCCGGCCCCCACAAGTCGGGACAGCCGTATACGCCGGCATTGGGGCAGGTGACGGCCTGGTCAATCTTGTAGCGCGGAGAGAGGTAGTTCCAGCGGTTATGCCTGTGCTCCTCGGACCAGTTGGAAAGGGAGACGAGCTCGGAGCTTCTGTCTTCCTTCTGCTTTCCGCCTTTTCCAAAGGGCTTGCCAAGCCAGCCCTTGAAGACATCCCATTCATTGTCCATGGTTTCGATGAAGCCCTGGATTTTGCGCTGGTGCTTGCGGTAAAATTCATACTTGAACTGCATCCAGGGCGTCATGACGAGATCATCAAGGGTATGCATGCACCTGGCCATGAAGGGACGCTTGTCCACAACGGCCTTTCTGGCCAGCCCCAGGAACTTGTCGCCGCGCATCCGGCAAAGGCGGGTTTTCTCCGACTTGGAAAGACCCCAGTTCAGGTACATCTCGTCCAGGTTGATATTGGGCTTGTTGCGGCGGGCTATGCGCATGCCCTTGAACGGAGACATCTTGGCTGAAATGACCACTTCGTCCGTTGCACGTATCACTTCCTGCCTGAGCTGGCGGAAAAATTCAAAGTGATAGGGACGCGCCCCTAAGGGAGGCTCCTGGATAACCTTGTCAATATAGCCAAAACCAAGGTTGTCCTCGGCTGTCAGCTTAAGATTGAAGGCACACTTTTCCACAAGCTCCTGGGAAGGACGCTCCCCGCCCTTGCAGCGGCCCTCGATGGCAGCTGCACCCTCGGGAGAAATAACGGAATAGTAGCCGTTTGAAAGCATAAGCCTGCGGTCGGCCAGGCCGATGGCCTCGGCACCGCCGCTGCCGCCTTCGGAAATGATGGATACGACGGGCACGCGCAGTCCGGCCATGCAGTAGATGTTGCGTGCGATCTGCTGGGCAGCCCCGGGGTAGTCTTCAATGGGGTAGGAGCCGGGAGTAAAGATATAGCAGTGAATGGGAATGCCCTCGGTTTCTGCAACCCTCATGAACTGCCTGGCCTTGGCATTGCCCCACGGCTTGGCGGATCCGCCGTTGCGGAATTCGGCACCATGTCCCTTTTCCTGGCCTATGACCATGACAGACTGGGTGTAGCGCTTTTTGCCGCGCCTGCGCACAATGACTGCCCTGGCCATGACAAAGCTGGGATCAAGGCTGTACTCGTCGGCACCGCCCACCTCGGTAAAGTTATCGTAGACGTTTTCCAGAATGTCCCTCAGGCTGATGCGCTGGGGATGGCGCACAATACGCACCTTGTCCAGAGGGCTGATCAGGGAGTCAAGCCTGGACTCGACATCGCTGAAAAGAGCCTCCACGGCGCACAGGGCTGCATAAGGATCTTCCAGGAGGTTCTGGCTGTCCTTTTCCCTGAATTCATCGAGCTGTTTTTGCAAAAGGGAGACGCTGTCCGCCTGTTTGCCTGCAAAAATATCCTGAATATATGAAAGCCTGTCAGTAAGGCTGATAAAACGTTTTTGTAAGAGATTATCCATGTTCGTCCCGGACTGTTCCCAGAAGAACTGCGCCCTGCACTGTTTCTTCTGTACCAGCTATGCAACTATGCAACACATGCGCACCGCATGAGCAGCACTTGTCCGCAAAAAATCTAGAACTGAAGAATATGGTCTGTCTTTTCCTTGAGGAAAGCTATGTTGTTCTGCATGGACTCGGCATTGTTGTTATGCCCGTTCAGAACAAGCTCATCCAGGAACTGATGGCCGCGCTTCTTCAGTTCTTCGAGATTCGGTGCCCAGACAATGGCCAGAGCCAGGTTGGGGTCAAATTCCGTAGGAATAATATAGGCTGACTTGGGCACCTGCGTGTGCACTGAAAGCCAGGGATGCTCATCCCAGCGCAGGCGGTCGATAGTGCCTACCCAGGGTGTAAAGTTGTCGGCAGGGGATTCGGCAATGAGGCGGTACTCAAGGGCAACGCCGTCAAAAGTAATGTCATCCTGCGTGTAGCCCAGTTCCTCGCCAAGGCCGATGCGGATCTGCTCGGCAACCAGATCGACCTGCCCCCTGTCCCTGACACGGGACACGGCTGCCGAAACGCCGTTTTCCACCTGGATGCGGGTATTGACTTCCATGAGGAAGGGCTCGCCCTTGCGGGTGACAATCCATTCCCAGGTGCCCACATTGTCATAGCCGACTTCCTTTGCCATGGTCAGGGAATAGCGGACGATGTCTTCCAGGACTTTCTGGGAGTCGAAGGAATACGAGATCACGCTGGGATCAAAGCCGGGCGCCACTTCAAGGCGCTTCTGGCGCCCGGTGGACTGGATGGAGCAGTTGCGCGTTCCGAAGTGGACCGGATTCTTGCCGGTACGGTCGCTCACCACCTGCACTTCAAGATGGGCAAAATCCTTGATGCGCTGCTCAATCAGCACGCCCTCGTCCTTGAACTGGCGGGCGGCGTAATTGCGGATACGGCGATAGACTGAGCGGAACTGGTCGATGTCGTCCACTTCCTCAATGCCCATGCCGCCGCCGCCGGCAGAAGCCTTTACCAGCACCAGGGGATGCTCGATATTCTGCTGAAGCTGAAAATCGAAAACATCCTCAGCGATGTTTTCGGCTTCCATTTCATCGTATATGGGCCTGTCGGATCCGGGCACGGTGGGCACGCCGAGGCTGCGGGCCAGGCGCTTGGTATTGATTTTGTCGCCCAGCTCGCGGATGATTTTCCAGGAGGGGCCGATAAAAATCATTTTTCTGTCACGCTTTGTCACACGCCTGGCAAAACGGAAATCCTCGGCAAAAAAGCCGTATCCGGGATGGACCGCAGTACAGCCAGCTATATCGGCAACGGACATGAGCTCGTTGGCATCATGGTAGGAACTTACCCTGTAGAGGCCGTGCTCTCCGCCAAACTGGCGGGCATAGGAAACATGTGCGGAATCTTGATCTTCGGGGGTATAGATGGCGGTAAAGGCAACGCCCAGCTTGCGGCATGCCTGCATGATGCGTATGGCAATTTCGCCACGGTTACCGACAAGGACTCTATGGTCTTTCAGAGATTGTACGCTCTCCAAGTTCAGCCTCTCGAAATCGCAATGGAAAAGCAGGTTGCCGCACGCCCCGTTTAAGGGCAATGCGCCCTGCCACGGGCACGCCCCGCGGACCTGCAGTCATATTCAGTTGTTTAATGGTACAGTCCGGATTAACCCTGAAGGGAAAAGTGTTCCGTACAC
>CAVJEZ010000088.1:5054-8120 GCA_963648625.1 Odoribacter splanchnicus | reverse complement strand
GAGATACTGGCTCCTGCCGGAGACGAATCCTGCTTTCTGGCGGCACTGGCTGCAGGCGCAGACAATATCTACCTGGGCCTGAAGTCTTTTTCTGCCCGCATGCAGGCAGAAAACTTCAGCCTGACCGATCTGGCAAGGCTGACTGATCTTGCCCATGAAAACGGCACGCGTGTGACCGTGGCCATGAACACGCTTGTCAAGGCAAACGAGATTGAGTCCTGCGCAAGGCTGATACGGAGGCTTGAAACGCAGGTCGGCTGCGACGGGCTTATCGTCCAGGATCTCGCTTTGCTTGACGTGGTCAGGCAGGCCGGCTTTGAGGGGATGGTGACGCTTTCCACCCTTGCGAACTTAACGCACCCCAGGGCGCTGTATCTTGCCAAGGAACTGGGCGCCTCAAGAGTGGTGCTTCCCAGGGAACTCAGCATTGATGAAATACGCCTGCTCGGGGAAAACTGCCCGGACGGGCTTGAGCTAGAGTGCTTTGTGCACGGCGCCCTGTGCTACTGTGTCTCCGGCCGCTGCTACTGGTCCAGCTATATGGGCGGCAAAAGCGGCCTGCGCGGCAGATGCGTGCAGCCCTGCCGCAGGATATACAGCCAGGGGCCGTCGCTTCTGCCCTTATTGCAGAGGGCAGAGCATGGCCAGTCAGTCAGGCCTGAGCAGAAAGGGCGTTTTGACCGCAATGCAAGGCAGGGGCAGAGAAGGCAGAATCCTGTGCGCCTCGGGAAGGGGCAGCAGGCAAGGTATTTTTCCTGCCAGGACCTGTCGCTGGATGTCCTGACAAAGACGCTGACAGGCATCCCCCATCTGGTCTCCTGGAAAATAGAAGGCCGCAAGAAAGGTCCCCATTACGTTTATCACACTGTTTCCGCCTACAAACTTTTGCGCGACAACCCGGGCGATCCCCAGGCCAGGAAAATGGCCGACGACATCCTGGAAATGGCACTTGGACGCCCATCCACGCACGCCCGCTTCCTGCCCCAGCGCGAGGTTGTTCCCGTCAATCCCGGCGGTCAGACAAGCTCGGGGCTCCTTGTGGGCAAAATAGGCATCTCTCCAAAGGGCGAGGTCTTTATCAAGCCCCATATGCCCCTGCTGGTAAAGGACTACCTGCGCATCGGCACAGAGGACGAGAAATGGCATACAACCCTGCCTGTGAGCCGCTCTACGCCCAAGGCAGGAACGCTTGTCCTGCGCGTGCCAAAGCATAAGACGCCAAAGGCCGGCGTGCCGGTCTTCCTCATAGACAGGCGCGAGCCTGAGCTTGAAAGAATTCTGGCAGACTGGCGCAGGCGCCTGAATGCAATCGAAGGCCGCAAAACAGAGGCCGTCAGCATCAGGCTGAATCCCGTAAACAGGAAGCATGGCGCATTCAAAGCCATTTCTTCTATGACGGTCCACGCCTCCCTGCCTCAGGGCAAGGAGACGCGCGGAGCCCGGGCCTTCCAGTCCTGCCTGTGGCTGACGCCCAGATCGGCAGATCTGTCGCGCACCATACTCAAAAGGTTCGGCTGGTGGCTGCCACCGGTTGTATGGCCTGACGAAGAAAAGTCCATGCAGCGCATGATACAGCATCTGTGGCGCGAGGGGGCAAGGATCTTTGTCCTGAACTCTCCCTGGCAGACGGGCTTCTTTGACGAGGCAATGCGTGCCGATGAAAATGCCTGCCTTATAGCCGGTCCTTTTTGCAATATAGCCAACCCCTATGCCATACAGGCCATGCAGGGCATGGGCTTTCATGCAGCCATTGTCAGCCCCGAACTGTCAGGAACAGACATTTTGTCCCTGCCTTCGCAGAGCCCGCTGCCCCTGGGCATCGTCCTGCAGGGGGCCTGGCCCGTGGGCATAAGCCGTTTCGGCACGCTGGGCGTCAGGCTCAACGAGCCCTTTGCCTCTCCCAAGGGAGAAATTTTCTGGGCCAGGCAGTACGGCTCCAATGTCTGGATATATCCCGGCTGGTCCCTTGATATTACGGAAAAGCGCCAGGAGCTTGAGCAGGCAGGCTACTCCTTCATGGTGACAATGCAGGAAAGAACACCTTCAGGCATGCCCGCCCTGGCAAGGCCCGGCCTCTTCAACTGGGACAACCAGCTTCTGTAGGCAGGGGGATCTGCCTGATTTTGCCTCATTTTGCTTTGTGACGACGGATGAAGCACGTAACAGATGAAGCCCGCAGCGGTACTGCCTTTCCGGCCGGCCTCCTGCAGCCGGAGGGCAGCCTGCGCTTTTCGCTGGACTCCCTGCTTCTTCCGTCTTTTGTTGCCGCATCCCTGAAAGCAAGGCCCCTGCGCCTCAAAAACCCGCTGCGGGAGACGGCCTTTGACCTGGTTTTGCCAGGTTCCCTGGCCTGTGCCGATCTCGGTGCAGGCTGCGGGGCTTCAGCGCTTGCCCTGCTCAGCCTTGTGCCGCATCTCAAGGTCTGGGGCGTTGACTGCGAGGATGTGCTCATACGTGCTGCCCGGGAGAATGCCATAAAGTTTGGCAGGGCTGACTGCGTGCGGTTCGACACGCTGGACGTGGCGTCCCTTGCGCAGGTGCGCCGTCCCTTTTGCGACATGGTGCAGATGAACCCGCCATACTGGGAAGACGGGGCAGGCAGGCCATCGCCCCATGCCCTGGCCAACCGGGCCAGAAGCTCAAATCATGGCCCTGATGCCTTTGTCAGGGCTGCCCGCAGCCTTCTGGTGTACCACGGGCGGCTTTTCTGCATCTTTCCGGCTGCAAGGCTTGTACAGCTTGCAGAATCCGTAAAAAAATACGGCTTTGGCATACGCCGCCTGCAGTTTGTCAGGCCGTATGCCGGTGCACGGGCCGGCAGGGTCATGGCCGAGGCCATGAAGGACGCAGATCATGAGACAGTCATAGAGCCCGATCTGGTCCTGTATGAAAAAATGCCCCAGGGAGCGCCAAAACCAAGGGAAGAGGCGCTGTCCTTTTGTCCCTGGATACGCTGAAGGGCCTTTGGGCGTTGCTTTGGCCGGTATCCCGGGCGGTACCCTGAACGATACGGAGAACATGGTAATGTATATTGCCGACCTGCATATTCACTCCCGCTTTTCCATG
>CAVJEZ010000088.1:0-4203 GCA_963648625.1 Odoribacter splanchnicus | reverse complement strand
CAATATCTGCCCTGTCTGCGGCAAGCCGCTGACCATAGGCGTGCTGCACAGGGTATGGGAGCTTGCTGACAGAAAGGAACAGCCTGTGCTTGCCAATGAGCCTGAGGTCTTTCCCATTATCCCCCTTGCCGCCGTGTTTGCGCAGCTTGGGGGCGTGTCTTCCACGAGCAAGGCTGGCAAAGCCCTGTACAGCCGCTGCCTTGAAGGGCTTGGGAGCGAGCTTGCCGTGCTGGCGCAGCTGCCCGTTGACCAGATTAAGGAGTATGACAGCTTCCTGGCCGAGGCCGTGCGCCGCATACGCACCGGCGAGCTGGGCCTTAAGGGCGGCTATGACGGCGAATTCGGGACCATTGAGCTTTTCAGCGAAGAGGAGATGAAGGAGATTGCCCCTGCCTATGCTGCCATATGCGGCAGGAAAAGGCGGACTGCGGTGCAGGGCATCCTGCCGGTGCAGAAGGAAAAGGCTGCAGATGCGGCTGAATCCGCGAACCTGAAGGGACGGGACACCATACAGCAGAAGACAATACAGCAGGATGCGAAGGAGCAGGGCAGAAAGGACAGGGAGAAAAAGCACGCCCCGGCAGAGAGCTTTCTTGAAGACAGGGAGCGGCGCAGGAAGGAGCGTGATGCCGAACCAGCCTGCATAAGGCTGAGCGAAGAACAGGAAAAGGCCTGCGCCCACACAGGCGGGCCATTGCTTGTCCTGGCAGGCCCGGGATCAGGAAAGACACGTGTCCTTACAGAGCGCATGGTGCGCCTGCTGGAAAAAGGAACGGATCCTTCATCAATTCTTGCCCTGACATTCAGCAGAAAGGCTGCCCGGGAGATGGAAGAAAGGGTGCAAAGCCGCCTGCCTTCGGCTTCCCTGCCTTTTTGCGGCACTTTCCATGCTTATGCCTGGAAGATGATTAAGGCAGCGCATCCCGATGCCGTGCTTCTGAGCGATCAGCAAAGCAGGGCCCTGCTTGAAAAGGCCATGTCAGAAACCATGCCCATGACAGGGAAAACGGAGCGCAGGCACCTGGCAGATCTCTTCTGGCTCCGCCGCGAGCAGTGCCTTGCAGATGCAGGCTCCCCTGCTGAAAGGGCCGCGGCAGAAAGGTATGCAGCCCTGAAAAAAGAGGGCGGCCGTCCTGCCTTTGACTTTGCCGATCTTCTTGAGCATCTCACAGCCGGCCTGAATTCCGGAGCCGTGCCGCATTCATATGAGCATGTGCTGGTTGACGAGATTCAGGATCTCTCCCTTTTGCAGGTCAGGATGCTGAAAGCACTCCTGCCCCGGGACGGGACAGGCTTTTTCGGCATAGGCGATCCGGACCAGTCCGTGTACGCTTTCCGCGGCGCTGCCAGGGATATAGTTGCGCAGCTTTCTGCCATCTGGCCCGGGCTTAAGGTTCAGGGCCTGACCATAAGTTACAGGTCAGGCCAGAAGGTGCTTGATGCGGCCGGACACATCGCCGTACACGCTGCCGGCACGGACCGGGAGAGGCCATGCATGAAGGCAGCAAGGACGCTTTCAGCCGAACTCACCGGATATGAAGCACCCGACCAGGGACTGGAAGAACGCTGGGTTGCAAACCAGATTGCGCATCTTCTGCCCAAAACATCTCACACGCTGCTTGACGAACAGGCAGGAAGCCATGGCCATCCCCTGGAAGGAGAGCTTCTTCCTTCTGACATTGCTGTCCTTGTGCGCCTGAAGGCGCAGATACCATCGCTGGCCAGGGCCCTGTCAAAGCAGGGCATTCCGGTGCAGGTGCCTTCCAGGGCGCTTTTCTGGCAGGATGAGACAATGGACCGCATCCTGGGCTGGCTTGGCATGAAGCTGGCAGGCGGGCAGCTGTCCTTCGGGCTTGCCCCCTGTGCCGGCGTACAGCAGAATGCTGCTTTGCCTGAGGAGCTTGTTCCCCTCATACTGGAAGAAAAGCTGGCGGACATGTCCTTTTTCCAGTCGGAACCCTGGGCCATGCTGGTCCGGGCCTGTGCCGCAGCCGGCAGCTGGGAGCAGCTTTTTCAGGACATCTGCTGGCAGAAAGAAGCGGACTGCCTGCAGTCAAAGGCCCAGTCAGTGCGCATTCTCACCATGCATGCCGCCAAGGGGCTTGAGTTCAGGGCCGTTTTTATCCCGGGCTTTAATGACGGCATTATGCCGCACGACAGGATGCTTCTGAAGGGTGAGGGATCAGGGCTTTCCCCGGAAGAGGAAGCAGAGGAGCGCAGGCTTCTGTACGTGGCCATGACGAGGGCCTCGGAGGCTGTCTTTGTCTCCTGGTCAGCCCAAAGGCATTTGTACGGGTGCGGGCTTGACCTCAAGCCGTCCCGCTTCTGGGCTGACATTGCCGGCTGCTTTTCAGCCAGGCGCCTTGTCTCCTGTGTGAAGAAATCCTTTGTCCAGGGACTTCTTTTGGAGCCGCCTGCAAAAAAATGAAAGAAGGCCTAAAGAATTTCAGAAAAAGGACGATCGGCACGAAAAGATGGTGTACGCCATCAGGAGTGTTGTATGAGAAAACAGCTGTATTCCTTCATCCTTGTTCTGGTTTCGCTGGGCTTTTTAGGCGGCTGCGGCTTCAAGTCTGCAGCTCCCGACGCCAGCCTGCACGGCCAGCAGGCCGTGCGTACAGCCTATTCCCAGGTGGGCAGGCCGTACTGCTACGGCGGGGCATCCCCGCAGCAGGGCTTTGACTGCTCCGGCCTTGTGTACTGGTGCTATGCCAAGAACGGCGTGAAAGTTCCGCGCAGGACGACAGGGCAGATGCGGGTCGGCTGTCCGGTGGATCTTGATGAAAGAAAGCCCGGGGACATCCTTGTTTTCCGTATCAGGGGCAACAATATGCACACCGGCCTCTATGCAGGAAACAACACCTTTATCCACAGCCCCCGCAAGGGAAAAAATGTGCGCAAGGAAAGCCTCAAGTCTCCGTACTGGGAAAAGAGGCTGGTCTCCATACGGCGTGTGACGGACTGAGGCAGAAGCTGAAAAAAAAGCCCCGGGAGCGCAGCAGGCTGTTGCACACGTGCCCTGTGATGCTTAGAGTATACAAAATTATGGCAAGCCCCCTGGGGGTATTCAGTCAGAATGGAGAAAAGCATGGCAAAAGCATCTGCCGCAGCTGATGAGCAGAAATCACAGGGTGACGGGAAGAAAGAAAAAAGCACGGGGCAGCAGGACAAAAAGGCCGGTGCCCGCAGGCTGACCAGGCTCTGGTATGATCAGAATCACAGGGAGATAGTGGTTTATTACCTGATCGCTGTCTTCTGCGTGGAACTGATAGTGGGAACAATCGCTTTTTTCTACGGCGTGACCCATGCGGAGCCCGTGCTGGCAGGCGGTCCCAAAATGGCCCGCTTTCCCTGGATTGGCTGGCTTGTGGCCAGCGTGCTGACGCCTGTGGGGCTGCTGCTTCTGCTCCATTTGTCAGGGCAGTTCTTTTCCGGCGTTGTCAACGGCAGTGAAGGCGGCAGCGGCGGAGCTGATGACAGCGATCAGATCCCCAAAAGCGTGCAGCGCATGTACAGCATCATCCGCCATGCGCCCACCATTGTCATCCTGCTGGGGCTTGTGTGCCTGGGCTGCGCCGTGCTTTTCCTGGACAGTGCCATGGGAATGGTTGTTTCCATAGGTGCTGCCCTCAAGCCGTATATCCTGTGGATTATCTGCGGCATAGTCGTTTTCCTGGTCCTGAGCTATCTTGGCAGAATGTGGTTTATAGCCAGGCACAAGCGCATGGAGCAGGAATATGCCTACCGCATGAAGGTGCTTGAAACGACAGGCATTGTCATCATGAACAAGGGATGCGTGCCCATGCGCTACGAGGACGGACAGCTGAAGCTTCTGGCCCGGAACGAGGACGGGCAGCTGAAGGCACTGCCTGATCAGCAGGACACGCCGGAAAAACCGGACAAGGACGACATAAAGGACGACATAGAGGATGCTGATGTCGTCTCAAAGTAAGGCGGGACAGAAAGTACAAAAAAGAGACGGGAGGGCAGGGAAACCTGTCCTCCCGTACTGTTTTCTACAGACAGCCTGTTACGGGCGCGGCCGCAGCGATTCCTTAAGTATTGCACTGTCTTTTTCAGGGTCTGCCACGATGCCAAGTTCCTTGTGCCCGCCTGTGCATCTGAATGTCCCGTCAGAATGCAGTTCGACATAGCCTCCGGAAATGACCTTGCCATAGGGAAGCTGTTCAAAGAAATCAGCAT
>CAVJEZ010000087.1:0-8240 GCA_963648625.1 Odoribacter splanchnicus | reverse complement strand
GCCAAAATGGTTCCTGCACCTGGTCTCCCTGTACAGATGTTGCAAGAGGTACTCATTGTCCTCATCCGGCGCCATGCCAAATTTCTGTTTGATTTGGGAAAAGGTTGAGTCAAGCTCACGGGAAACATATTTTGTCAGGTAGTCAGAATACTGGTCTGCACATAAAAGCAACCAGCCCCTGTACTCGGATTCACTCTGGTTCCAGTAAGACCTGATGCACTCACCTCCGGCACCGGTAAAGCTAAACACCGGCTCAAGTCCGCAGGAATACTTGAAATACATTTCCTTGTGGAAGCCAAGCTTGGTGTAAAATGAAATATTCAGGGTGTCTTCCATGCTCTCAAAATGAGACACCTTGCGCTTCCCCAAGGATCCGCCATTCAGGCCAAAATGATACGTCTTTGCAATATCTGTGGCTATTTCATAGTCTTCCTTGTGAGTATGCAACGTGTCTGCTGCAGAGTGTATCCTTATCGAGTCAAGGTCTATATTTGCCGACAACAGAAGCCCGAACACCGTCCGGCTGTCAAAACCGCCACTCAAATCTGCGCTTATATAGTCTGTGCTACTTTTTATCGTCCGTATAATACTGGTCCATTTGTAAAACCATGTATCCAGCATTTCTAATGCCGCAGGAGTATCAATTTCTATTGAATTCTCCTCATAATCAAGATGTATTATTTCTATGTCATTGCCAGAAAGCGATATTCTCAGCTGCACATTCCTTGGCAGCATCTTTATCTCACTGACAGGCGTATCAGAAAAAGCAATTGAACATAAGCTTGCAACAATAAAGGCACTTGCATAGTTCATGTCAAAGGAAATTTGCCGTGACGTTTTTAAATACTCAACAAGCATATAAAATGAATTGCTTATGGCAAAATACTCTTTATCCCTGTACAGATATAATCCGTAGCATCCGGTAAAATCCTGATTTATGACAATAGAAGACGCATCTTTTTCTAAATAGATGTAAGATCCTGCATAGACCTTCCGTATATCAAAGTCAAAATTTGACAGGTCTTTGTTTTGTATGATCATGTTCTCAGACAGTACATAGCCGTACAAATGTGTTTCTGCAACCTGCTTGTTGTCAGAATCTATCACAAAAAACTGTAAAGAGGGGTCAAATTTCATTGAGCATCTCCAATGCTGCCACGCACAACAGGAGAGACATGGGCTTAAAACCATCCTGTCCCTGGGTGAAAACAAGGTGCTGTCAGGCTTAAATTGACGACAAACACTTTCCAGACTACTTGAAAAAAAAAAAAAAAACGCAAGTATTTTCAAATAGTTATAATACGGGGTTATTTGTTGGCAGCTGGTAAAATCACGTATATTCAGCTTCTTAATGGCGAAAAGTATGGTGTTGCCTTTAGCCATGCCTGCTATTCCCGTCCTTTTTTGTAGCCTATTATGTAGTGTCTTCAGCATCGTATCCGCTCTACCTACAGGGAATCATGTAGAGCCTTTTATCTGCTACAGGGTAAAGAGTTGGCTTTAGCAGGATCTTTCGTACACTCTTGTGAGTTATCCGTCTGCCCTGTACCCCTGTATAAAGATACATGCTGCGCCGGCTGGCTTTGCTGACAAACATTGCCAGCATGGAAACACTCATAAAATCAACAGGTTACATTCAAAATATAATTTCTATGGAAAAAAACAGGGGCGCTTGCTATCTTGCAGAACAGATATCAGGTTTACTACCAAGCTCACCTAGTTGCCGCAAAGGCAGCACAGATTTGTATCATTATAATAAGGAAGGCATTTTATGGCTTCTTCTTCAAAAACAGCACCGGCACAGTTGCAAGACCTGTTTCTGTATCTTGCAGGCCAGGACGGCAGGGTGCAGGAACTGCAGACAGCACTCACGGCTACAAAAGCCGTAGGCCCTGAAAACGGTGGCAGGGGCGAGGCAGACAAGGCTGCCTTCATAGAGGACGTGCTGAAAAAAGCCGGCATAAGCGACATCATACATATAGATGCCAAGGACAGCCGTGTGCCCGCAGGCTACAGGCCCAATATCATTGCCACCATCCAGGGCAGAAGCAAAAAGGCTCTCTGGCTCTTTGCCCATATGGACGTGGTGCCTGAAGGAGACCTGTCCCTCTGGCATACTAATCCCTGGAAGGTGGAGCGCTCGGGCGACACGCTCTTCGGCCGCGGTGTCGAGGACAACCAGCAGGCGCTTGTTTCCATGCTCCTCCTGGCAGAGGGCCTCTCACACTGCCATATTCAGCCTGAGATGACAGTAAAGCTGGTCTTCATGAGCGACGAGGAATGCGGCAACATGAAGGGACTTGATTACGTCCTGCAAACCCGCCGCGACCTGTTCCCCAATGATGATCTCTATATCGTGCCTGACGGCGGTTCCCCCACAGGCACAACCATCCTTGTAGCCGAAAAAAGCATTTACCAGCTGAAAGTCACTGTCAGCGGCATCCAGTGCCATGCCTCAACGCCTGACAAGGGCAGTAATGCGCTTGTGGCTGCCTCGGCCGCCATCCTTGCCTTAAAGAAGCTTGAGACAGCCTTCCCTGAAAAAGACGATCTTTTTGAGACGCCATCGTCCACCTTTACGCCCACAAGGCACGAGCTCAATGTGGCCGGCGTCAATATCATGCCCGGGCGCGACGTCTTCTGGATTGACTGCCGCCTTCTCCCGGGCCTTGATCCCAAAGCAGTCCTGGCAAAGGTAACGGAACTGGTCAGTTCAGCCTGTGCAAGCTACGGCTGCACTGCCGCTGTGGAAGAAGGGCTTTTGCAGAAAGCCTCAAAAACAGCCCCTGACGCCCCTGTTGTCAGGGCCCTGGCTGACGTTCTGGCAAGGGAAGGCAAAAAGCCTGAGCTCTGGGGCATAGGCGGCGGAACAGTGGCAGCCCTGCTGCGCCATGCGGGCATACCGGCCTGCGTATGGAGCACCATTGCCGAATGCTGCCATGAGCCCAACGAGCATTCTTCCATAGCCAATACTATTAATGATGCCCGCATTTTTGCACGCCTGGCCATGGAGGCAATCAAGTGAACGATATCTATGACTGCATCGTCGTAGGCGGAGGCCACGCAGGCTGCGAGGCAGCCGCCTGCCTGGCAACACTGGGGCACAAAACCCTGCTCATTACAGGCAACATAGACAGGCTTGGACACCTTTCCTGCAATCCGGCCATAGGCGGCCTTGCCAAGACCCACATGGTACGCGAGATAGACGCACTTGGCGGGCGCATGGGCCTGTGGGCCGATGCCTCTGCCATCCAGATGCGCGTCCTCAATGCCAGCAAGGGGCCTGCAGTCCGCGCCACACGCGGACAGATGGACCGGGCCACCTACATGCAGTCCGTCCGGGCCACCCTGTTTTCCCTTGAGCACCTCACTATCTGGCAGGATCAGGCAACAGCCATAACCAGCAGCGACAGCAGGGTAACAGGTGTCAGGACCAGGCAGGGGCTCTGCTTTGAAGGCAGGCATGTCCTGCTCACGACAGGCACCTTCCTGCGCGGGCGCATCCATATCGGGCTTATCAACATGCCGGCCGGCAGGCTTGGCGACGAACCGGCCCAGGAGCTTTCCGACAGCATCATGGGGCTTGGCATACAGCTTGGCCGCCTGAAAACCGGCACCACGCCGCGCCTTCTTGGCCGCAGCATAGACTTCTCCCAGCTTGAGGCGCAGTATTCGGACGATCCCCTGCCCCAGTTCAGCTTCTGCGGTCCTAAGCCTTCACTGCCGCAGCAGGCCTGCTATGTGGGCTATACAAACAGGGAAACCGCAGACATCATCAGGGAGGGCTTTGACAGGTCCCCGCTCTTTACCGGCGTCATCAAGGGTACAGGCGCGCGCTACTGCCCATCCGTGGAAGACAAGATTGCCCGCTTCCCGGACAGGGAGCGCCACCATGTCTTTCTTGAGCCCGAGGGACTGGACAAGGCTGAATACTACTGCAACGGCCTCTCCACCAGCCTGCCCCTGGACATACAGGCACGCATGCTGCATTCCATAAAGGGCCTTGAGCATGCCGTCCTGTCACGTCCCGGCTATGCCATAGAATATGACTATGCCAATCCCGTGCAGCTGAAAAAGACGCTGGAAACCAAGGCTGCACCGGGCCTGTGGTTTGCCGGCCAGATAAACGGCACCTCGGGCTATGAGGAAGCCGCAGCCCAGGGCATGTGGGCCGCACTCAACATTTCCTGCGCCCTGCGCGAAACCGCTCCTTTCCTGCCGCGGCGCGACGAAGCCTATATGGCCGTGCTTGTCGATGACCTCGTGACAGCCGGCACACTTGAGCCCTACCGCATGTTTACATCAAGGGCCGAGCACAGGCTGCTATTGCGCGAGGATACGGCAGACATGCGCCTGACGCCCCTGGGCAGGGAGCTCGGGCTTGTGAGCGATGCCCGCTGGGAAACATTCCTTAAGAGGCGGACGCTGTGCCAGAATGTCACTGAAAGGCTTTCCTCGCTGCGCATGCCCCAGGGAGCAAGGCTTGAGCAGACAGCTGCCCCGGTTGCCGGGCAGACCATGGCCGATCTTCTGCGCAGGCCGGAGGTGGAGCTGAAGGATCTTCTCCCGCTCTCAAAGGATCTTGAGGATCTTTTGCAGGATGCGGACAGCTTCACCAGGCAGACCATACAGTCCGATGTAAAGTACTCAGGCTACATGGAACGGCAGAAAGCCATGGTGCAGCGCACCCTGCATCTGGAAAAGACGCCCCTGCCAAAGGATATAGACTACCGTGCAGTCCCGGGCCTTTCCAACGAAGTGGTGGAAAAGCTCTGCCGCATACGCCCGGAAAACCTGGGCCAGGCAGGACGCATCTCGGGCGTGACGCCGGCTGCAGTTGACTGCCTGGAAATCCATCTGCACAAGCTGGGCCTGCTGCGCCTGAAAAAAGGCAGGGGCACGGAGCACGGCAGGACAGAGCCCGGTCCTGCACAGGCTTAGTCCTGCAGGACAGGCGACAAGTCCTGCCATATGCTGTATATATGGCTCAGACAAGGCAGGCCCGGCTCTCTCCGGCCTGCCTGCTTCCGACCCACCATTTAAGTAAGCAATCAAAGGAGTTTATCTTGGACAGTGACAGTTCAGGCCATACTGCCAGCATCTGGGCCAGGCTGGGACAGTTTTTCAGCCACGATTCAGATGAAAGCCTGGAAAAAGCCATCCTGGACGCCCGTGCCGACGGCGAGGTGGAGGCTGAAGAAAGTTCCATGCTGCTTGGCATCCTGCGTTTCAATGACCTGAGGGTGCAGGACACCATGACGCCCCGTGCCGACATAGACTGCGTCCCGGAAGACATGCTCATGAAGGATGTAGCTGCAACGGTTCTGTCATCAGGCCATTCCAGGCTACCCGTGTACAAGGAAAACAGGGACAATATCATCGGCGTCGTCTACGCCAAGGACCTTCTGGGCTGCCTTATGGACACGGACAAGATGAATAATCCCGTCTCCGCCATCATGCGCGAGCCCTTCTTCGTGCCCGAGACCAAGCGCGTCTCAGCCCTTTTGCAGGAATTCCGTTCCAGCAAGATGCACATTGCCATAGTCCTGGACGAATACGGCGGCACAAGCGGCCTTGTCAGCATCGAGGACCTGCTTGAAGAAATAGTGGGCGACATCGAGGACGAGCACGACAAGCCTGCCATTGACGACATTGCCGACATGGGCAACGGCACCTATGAGTTTTCCTCCCGCGTCCTGCTGGAAGACCTGGCAGCCATCGGCGTCAAAATAGACTCCGACGAAGTTGACACCATAGGCGGCTATCTCACCATGGAAGCAGGGCATGTCCCGGCTGCCGGCGAGACCTTCACTGAGCAGGGCTGGCTTTTCACCGTCCTTGATGCGGACAAAAAACATATCAAGCACCTGCGCCTGCAGCGCTGCGAGCAGGCCTGATACTCTGCGGCTCATGACAAGAGAAAAAACTATCCTGCCGGCGGGCATTGCAACAGTATTTGTCCTGCTGGGCTTCTGCCCCGGCTTTCCGGTCCTGCCCTTCTCAGTTCCCATCCTGGTCCTGCTGTACCCACTGGGCACGGCAATCCTGGGACTGCATGCCCGGGATGACAGGCAGGCCTTTCTGTACGGCCTGGCAGCAGCTGCTGCCGGCCATGCCATTGCCCTTTTCTGGCTGCGCAATCCCATGAGCATTGTGGGCGGGCTCCCAATGGCCCTTGCCATCCTGCTGACCTTTGTGGTCTGCCTTCTTCTGGCAACGCAGGCAGGCCTTTTTGCCGTTGTGGCAAGGCATCTGTGGCAGCCGGACCTTTTGCGCTCGGCCCTAGCCATGGGGCTTTGCTGGTATTTTCTGGAATACGGCTATGCCCTTGTGGTAGGCTTTCCCTGGCTGCCCCTCTCAGGAGCGCTCATCCTCTGGCCGTGGACCATGCAGGCTGCCGACACTCTGGGCGCATATCTTTGTTCTTCCCTGTGGCTTGTGTCTGCCTTTGCCATCTGCGGCGGAATTGCCGCAAGAAAGGCAGTTTCTTTTGCAGGCGGGCTTATCCTGGCAGCGATCCTTTCTGCATACGGAATCCTGGCTCTGGCATCCTCGCCCATGGAAGCACATACAGGCCCTGCAGAGGCTGAATCAGCCCTGCCCCTGCCTCCTGCAGACGACGATGTCTTTCCGGTGCTCATGGCAGACGGCAATATAGACCAGAACCAGAAATGGGTGGAAAGCTACAGAAGAAGCACCGTTGCCACCTATGACAGGCTGACCTCCGAAGCCCTGGAAAAGGCAGCCGGGCAGAAGGACGTCTTTTTGCAGCAGGGGCAGTCCCTTGATGAATACCTTAAAAAAGGCATCATCATCTGGTCAGAAACGGCCATGCCCTTTGACCTGCCCTCCTCGCCGTATACGGCTACGCTGTCCGCTCTGGCGAGGCGAAGCTCCATGGGCCTTGTTACCGGCGCTCCCGGCTATGAGAGGGACGGGGCATCATATAAGGTATATAACAGAATCTGGCTTATCAATGCACAGGGACGCCCTGGGGGCTTTTACGACAAGGAGCATCTTGTCCCCTTTGGCGAGTATATTCCCTCCTTTTTCAGGCTGAGCTTTCTGGACGGGCTTTTGCAGGGCGTGGGCGCCTATACGGAAGGGACAAGGACAGCCCCGCTAAAATACGGCCGCCTTGCCCTGGGCCCCCTGGTCTGCTATGAAGCCATTTTCCCCTGGCTTGCCCAGGATCGCGCCGCAGACGGCGCCAATGTGCTCCTCGATGTCAGCAACGACGGCTGGTTCGGGGCCACGGCTGCACCCTGGCAGCACCTGTATCTTGCAGGCCTAAGGTGCCTGGAACAGAACCGCTGGCTTGTGCGCTGCACCAATACCGGCATATCAGCCGTTTTTGACAGCCGCGGGCGCCTTGTCTTTGAGGGGCCGCAGTTCACGGCCTGCGCCCTGTGGGCCTCTGCCCGCATCATTGAAACTCCAAGCCGTTTTCACGGCCTTTTTTACATACTGCCCGCCATATGCGGCATACTTTTAATCGGACTTGTCTGGTCCATACGAAGAAAAGGACAATCAGCATGCAACAGTTAAGCCTGCTTCTCCCCCAATGCCAGCAACTGGCTTCCAGGTTCCACGATCTCTGGAGGCGTCTTTGACGTCACGGGCACAAAGGAAAAACTGGCAGAGATAGAAAAAAAGCTGGCAGAGCCTAGCGCCTGGGACAATCACGAAGCCTTAAAGCCCGTACTTCAGGAAAAAAGCCGCCTGGAACAAAACGATGCCCTCTACACAGCACTCAGAAAATGCTGGGAGGACATGGACGCCTTGCAGGAACTGGCAGGCATGGCAGAAGGTGTCGAACAGGAAGAACTGCTGGAAGAGCTTGAAGCCCAGCTGGGAACCCTTACTGCAAAGCTGGACGAAGCTGAGATGGTCATCCTGCTGGGAGCAGAAGAAGACTCACAGAGTGCCATCCTGGAAATACACTCCGGTGCCGGCGGCACGGACGCCATGGACTGGGCCTCCATGCTGCAGCGCATGTATGTACGCTGGGCAGGCATCCACGGCTTCAAATGCGAGGAACTTGACTACATGCCTGGCGAAGAAGCCGGCATCAAGCGTGTTACGCTGCGCATAGAGGGAAGCTATGTTTTCGGGCAGCTGCGATCCGAGAAGGGCATACACAGGCTGATCCGCCTCTCTCCCCTTGACTCCTCAGGACGCCGCCATACGTCTTTTGCCTCCATCGACGTTATTCCCGATGTGGGCAACGATATCAAGCT
>CAVJEZ010000086.1:0-8248 GCA_963648625.1 Odoribacter splanchnicus | reverse complement strand
TGGGGCATGGCCTTTTTCAAAAAGACCTGCATTCTCAGGGTAGAAGAGGGTGTGCTGAATGCTTAAGAGATGCAGAATCCTGCAGCGTCGTGCATACCGGCAACAGGGCTTGTTACCTGCCCGCAATACTCTTTACGAACAAATTCTCATTTTGTCCTTGACAAATTATGTGTCCTGAGCGTATCAAAAGCCACTTTCTAATTTTGAGGAGTGTCTCAATGATCCTTTCCCGTTCCACAGCTTCGTACAGAAATACCAACCTCGGTGGTTGGCTCTATTTTGTGTACTTTAGAAAAGCCTGTGGTCGGGAGCTCTGCTGACGCCCTCTTAAAATTCAGAGCTCAATAGGCCGCAGGCTTTTTATCAAGCCGGCGGCCTTTTTCTTTGCCGCCGGATCCGCACACCACCAGTCCACAAAAGGAGCATTCCAATGTACTTCGGCAAACAAATCCGCCTCGAACGCATCATCAACCGCAACAACGGCCGCACCATCATCGTTCCCATGGACCACGGCGTCTCCATGGGCGCAGTCCAGGGCCTCACCGACATGAAGGAGACTGTCAACGACATGGCCCAGGGCGGTGCCGACGCAGTCCTGATGCACAAGGGGCTCATCCGCTGCAGCTACCGCAGAGCCGGATCCGACATCGGCCTTATCGTCCATCTTTCCGCCTCTACCGAACTCTCCCCCCACAGCAACTACAAGTCCCTGGTTGCCACTGTGGAAGAAGCCATCCGTCACGGAGCTGACGCCGTCTCTGTTCATGTGAACCTGGGCGATCCCAACGAGGAGCAGATGCTGGCCGATCTTGGCCGCGTATGCGAGCACGCCGACAACTGGGGCATGCCTGTGCTGGCCATGATGTACGGCCGCGGTCCCAAAATCCAGAATTCCTACGCCCCCGAAGTCGTGGCCCACTGCGCCCGCGTCGGCGTCGAGCTGGGTGCCGACATCGTCAAGGTGTCCTACACCGGCGACATGGCCAGCTTTGCCGACGTCGTAGCCGGATGCTGCGTGCCCGTCGTCATTGCCGGCGGTCCCCGCATGGACTCCACCCGCGACTGCCTCTCCATGGTCTACGACTCCCTGAAAGCAGGCGGAAGCGGCCTCTCCATGGGACGCAATGTCTTCGCCCATCCCCGCCGCGTCCAGATGGTCCGCGCCCTGCGTGCCCTGGTGCATGAGGATGCCGATGTCGAGACAGCTCTCAAAATCGTAGGAGAATAATCCGTATGGCAGCCATTTTCTTCAAGGCCCTGCCCTTCAAAAAGGAAGAGGTCACCCTGGCGCTTGAATCGGGCATTGACGGCATCATCTGTCCCAAAGAACATGTCAAAATGGTCCAGGGGCTTGCCAGATGCACCGTGCTGGCAGCAGAGGATGTAGCCAGCATTGCCCTGACAGCCAAGGAAGACGAAGCGGCCTATCTTGAAGCCTCCAAAAAAGGCATGGCCACGCTTGCTCCAGGCTGGGAAATCATTCCGGTTGAAAACCTGCTGGCCCAGTCCGATGCTGTCTATGCAGAGGCACGCTCCCTCAAGGAGGCCGAACTGGCTTCCGGCATTCTGGAAAGGGGCGTCACAGGCGTTGTTGTCCTGCCCGAGGCCATCTGCGATTTGAAGGACATCGTGAAGCACTGCAAAATCAGCCTGGGCCAGGAATGCCTGGAAGAGGCCGTTGTCACCGAAGTCAGGCAGGTAGGCCTTGGCCACCGCGTCTGCTGCGACACCATTTCCATGCTCAGGCGCGGACAGGGCATGCTGGTTGGCAATTCCTCTGATTTTACCTTCCTTGTCCATGCTGAGACAGAGCACAACGAATATGTTGCTGCCCGCCCCTTCAGGATCAATGCCGGCGCAGTCCATGCGTATACACGCCTGCCGCACGACAAGACCTGCTACCTGGAAGAGCTCAAGTCCGGTTCGGAAGTCGAGATCGTGGATGCCGACGGCAAAACCATGACGGCAGTTGTCGGCCGCATCAAGATGGAAATCCGTCCCATGCTGATTGTCAAAGCCACGGTTTCCACCAAGGACGGGGAAAAAAGCGGTGCTGTCTTCCTGCAAAATGCCGAAACCATACGCCTCACAGCGCCTGGCGGCATTCCTGTCAGCGTTGTCTCGCTGAAGCCTGGCGACAAGGTGCTGGTCCGTACCGATGTTGCCGGCAGGCACTTTGGCATGCGCATTAAGGAAGAGATAGCCGAGGTCTGATATGTCTGATGCTACGAGCAGTACCAGAACAGGTGATTCGACAGGCGACTGGACAAGCGGCAGGCCAGGTGACGATGTACAGCGCGAGCAGCAGCTGGCAGCCATCAGGGCCGGCATTGATGCCATTGACGGAAAGCTTTTGAAGCTCATCAACGAGCGTTCCAGGCTCAGCCTTGAGGTGGGACGCATCAAGGCCAGCGGAAAAAGCGCTGTCTTCAAGCCGCAGAGGGAAGAAGAAATCCTGGAACGCCTGACAGCCCACAATGAAGGTCCCCTGCCGCCCTCGGCCCTGACTGCCATATGGAGGGAAATTTTCTCTTCATCCAGATCGCTGCAGACGCCGCTGCGCGTTGCCTATCTGGGACCTGAGGGGACCTTTTCCTACTTTGCCGGCGTGGAATACCTGGGACACAGCGCCTCTTTCAGGCCCAGCACGGACATTGTGCAGATTTTTGAGGACGTCCAGGCAGGACTCTGCGATCTTGGCGTCGTGCCCCTGGAAAACTCCCTGCAGGGCACTGTCGGAGTCAGCTTTGACCTCTTTTCAAGGTTCCCGGTAAGCATTCTGGCAGAGCTGTACGCCCCTATTTCCCACTGCCTGCTCAGCAGCGAGGAGCATTTCAGCGATATCAAGACTGTCTATTCGCACCCGCAGCCGCTGGCCCAGTGCGCCATGTGGCTGAGAACCCACCTGCCCCAGGCGTCCCTTGTGCCTGTTGAATCCACGGCCGCTGCGGCCAGGCGGGTACAGGACAACCCTGGTACTGCAGCCATAGGCATCGGGCATCTTGCCGAAATGCTCAGGCTCAACGTGCTGGCCAGGGGCATAGAGGATGCAAAGGGCAACTGGACCCGCTTTGTGATCATTTCCAGGGCCGGAGACCAGCACAGGCTGGGCAGCCTGGCACAGCAGAAGTCCAGGGGAGACGGGAGCACAAAGTCATCGCTCCTGTTTACGCTGGCAGACAAGCCAGGCACTCTGTCAGCTGTGCTCAACCTCTTTGCCGAAAACCACATCAATATGCGCAAGCTCGAATCCAGGCCCATGACAGGCCAGTGCTGGCGCTATATCTTCTTTGTCGATGTGGAAACCGACATTCTGCAGGACAAATACTCAGGCGTGCTGGATGCACTGAAAGGGCTCTGCACAAACCTGCGCATCCTCGGGGCCTACCCTGCCGGCCCGCAGCTTGACAGGATGTGGGATCCAGACGACACAGCGCAATAAAGCATGGGAAAAAGGCCATGATTCAAGTAACAGCCCCGGCATCCAAATCCTTTTCGCACAGATACCTTATAGCAGCGGCCCTCGCCGACGGCACAAGCGAAATCAGCAACGTGCTCGATGCAGACGACACTGCCAAGACAAGGGAAATCCTGTCACAGGCCGGTGCCGTATTCACGGAACTGGACGGCACGCCTGGCGGATGGCGCGTGCAAGGGACAGGCGGCAGGCTCAGCGGAGGCACGCCCGAATCACCCCTTTCCTGCTATGTGCATGAGTCAGGGACCACCTGCCGCCTGCTCAGCGCAGTCCTGGCCTCCGGAAAGGGGGCCTTCCGCATACATGGCGCTCCGCGCATGCACGAGCGCCCCATAGGCGCGCTGACCGATGCCCTGACTTCCCTTGGATGCAAAATTGCCTGGGAAGGAAAGGAAGGCTATCCGCCCTTTGTCATGGAGAGCAGCGGCCTTTCCATAGAAAACCTTCCCTTTGTGCCCCATACAGGGCCGCATACCCTGGCCATCAGCATGGCCGAGTCCAGCCAGTACTTTTCAGGCCTGCTGCTGGCTTCCCCGCAGTTTGCAGGAGGCATCCCCACGCTTACGCTTACTGGCAAAAAGGTAGTTTCCTGGCCCTATATAGGCCTGACGCTGCAATGCATGGCTGATTTCGGCATCAAATTCGTAGTTGAGACAAGGGAAGACACGTCTGACAGCGCAGATTGGGCCATGGTGAACTGGCGCACCCTGCGCCATGCAGAGCCCGGCTGCGTGCGCATCAAAATCCAGCCTGGAGCCTATCATGCAGGAAAATTCTACGTGGAAGGCGACTGGTCCGGAGCATCCTACCTTGTAGCCGCAGGAACGCTGGGGACTGAGCGTGCCATAGTGCGCGGTCTCAGGGCCGACTCGCTGCAGGGCGACAAGGCGCTTTTGTCCATACTTGAGCAGATGGGCGCATCACTCACCTTTGTCCGCAATGACATCTCCATTGTGCCAAGGCCCCTGCACGGCATAGACACAGACATGTCGCAATGCCCGGATCTCGTGCCGACTGTCGCCGTACTGGCCGCCTTTGCAGACGGAACCACAAACATCACCAATGTGGCCCATCTGCGCCTCAAGGAATCGGACCGCATCAAGGCACCGGCTGACAGCCTGCGCCGCATCGGTGTCAGGGTTGAGGAGCATGAAGACGGCATGACCATTCACGGGCTTGGATCAAAAGCCCGCATCTCTCTTTCCGGCGTGCGCCTTGCAACCAACAACGATCACCGCATGGCCATGAGCCAGGCCCTCTATGCACTGCGTGCCGATGATGCAGGCCCGTGCGACATACACAGGCTTATGGACGATGCATCCGTCGTCTCCAAGTCATTCCCGGACTTCTGGCATATTTTTGAGGCTTTTGCTGATGACTAACGGTCTTTCCAGAGCCAGTGCAGGACAAAGCTGCACACAGGAAGCTGCCCCTGAAAAACTGGCAGGGCAAAAGGAGCTTCTGTCAGAGCCCGGCAGCATCTGCATACTGGGATCCAAAGGCCGCATGGGCAGCATGCTTATGCAGGAGGGCACTGCTGCAGGCTTTGGCATGACAGGTTTTGACCTGCCCATGGAAGACCTTTCTTCCCTGGCAAAGGCACGCCTTGTTATTCTCTGCGTTCCTGTGCCGGCCATAGAAGAAGTGCTGCACAAAATTTGTCCTTTCATGAACCAGCAGGCCGTCCTTTGTGACATCACCTCGGTCAAGGAAAGGCCTGTTGCCAGCATGCTCAAGTGCTGGCCGGGCGATGTGGTGGGCACCCACCCTCTTTTTGGCCCGGTGCACGACTACCTGGACGATCTTCCTGTTGCCATGGTGCGCACAGAACGCTGCTCTGATGCAGGGTATGCTGCAGCGTGCTGCTTTTTTTCAGGACTTGGCTACAGGCTCTTTGATACGGATGCCGAAACGCATGACAAGGCGATGGCGCGCATACACAACATCAATTTTGTCACATCCCTTGCCTTTTGCGCCCAGACCTCCATGGATTCAAGCCTGAGCGACTTTATTACGCCGTCTTTCAGGAGAAGGCTTGCTGCCGCAAAAAAAATGCTAACCGAGGATGCGGCCATGTACTCCTATCTCTTTGAGGCCAATCCCCATTCACAGCAGGCTGTGCGCCAGTTCAGCGCAATCCTGAGCCTGGCCTCTGCCGGCGATATAGACCTGCTCCTCTCAAAAGCCCGCCAGTGGTGGAGCGGCGAAAACAACTGATACAGGGCCTACTTTCCGTAGCGGCTCATATACCTGTCGTGCAGATGGCGGATGGCCTGGGTGCGCAGCTGGGAAACACGGCCTTCGCTGACCTTGAGGGCTGAGGCGATTTCCTTGAGGCTGCATTCCTCAACATAGGACATGGAGA
This sequence comes from Odoribacter splanchnicus, assembly GCA_963648625.1. Taxonomy (GTDB): domain Bacteria; phylum Desulfobacterota; class Desulfovibrionia; order Desulfovibrionales; family Desulfovibrionaceae; genus Desulfovibrio. Next base: position 2,405 of record CAVJEZ010000086.1, on the reverse strand, counting down.
GGATGAACTGCTCGCGCTCGCTGAGCTCTGCAAGGCAGCTGCGGATATGCACGACAACCTCGTCGCGGATGGCGTTGTTGCAGGGTGTTCCGCCACTGCCGATGCCGTCATTGGTAAGCGTTTCTGCCAGCTGGTACATATCCTGCGTCCCGGTCTGCTGTTCCATGGCTGTGAGGCCCCTGCGCACTTCGTCGAGGGAGAGGCTGCACATTTTGGCAAGCTCTGCTTCAGAAGGCATTTTGCCATGCTTCCTTTCAAAGGCATCCTGGGCCTGGCTTAAGAGCTTCACAAGCGTCCTGGAACCGCGGGACAGAGGGTCACGGCTGCGCAGCTCGTCCTTCATGGCGCCGTTGATGCGGTTTTCAGCGTAGGTAGAGAAGGAATTGCGGGAAGAAGGATCATACTTGTTCAGGGCATCAAGCAGGCCGAGCACGCCGGCATTGAAGAGCTCGTTGTATTCCATGGCCTGGGGCAGGCGCTTTTTCAGAAGCTGGGCCAGGTAGCGCACCTTGGGAAGATACTCTGTAACAATGCTTTCCTGATCCTTTGCACTGAAGTCCCTAAAGCTCTTTCTGCCTTCTTCAAACATCTGCCAGGGAGCAACGGATTTACGCAAACATGCAAACATGGTCTTCTTCCTTCTCTTTTTTCAAACATTCTGCCGGATTTGCCGTCCTGGCCTGCTAATGCATAATCATTGATTTCCAGAAGAACTGGATATTGCCGCCCGGGTTTCTTGGTACCGGCCACTTTGAGACTGTCTTTGCCAGCCTGAGCACCGCTTCCGAGGCAGGACTTTTGGGAGCAAGCTGCGTGAAGGGCTTTTGCTGCATCACAGCTGTGCGCACAACCGGGTCCTGCGGGATGATGCCTGCCAGATCCAGGCTGACGCCTGTCATAAACTGGTCGCAGGCATCGCACAGCCTTGCAAAAACCTGCTTGGCTGTTCTTTCTGACGGGCACATATTGACGCATACCCTGAAACGCTCCACGCCGTGCGTCTTCTTGAGTGCCTTGATAAGGGCATAGGCATCGGCCATGGACGTGGGCTCTGGCGTCAGCACAAGCAGCCTTTCCTGGGCGGCCATGCAGAAATACAATACTGTCTCGCCCACGCCTGCGCCCGTATCCACTATCAGCACGTCAATGGCACCGGCCAGGGGCTCAAGGGCCTGCAAAAGCTCCATCCGCTCTCCGGTCTTGAGCTGCGTCATCTTGCTGAATCCGGAACCGGCAGGAAGAATGGAAAAGCCGTAGGGCGTGGGGAAAAGCACGTCATCAAGCTTTGTTCCCCTGCTGAAAAGATGGAAGATGTCCTTCGGAGGATACACTCCCAAAAGCACGTCCACGTTTGCCAGTCCGAAATCAGCATCAAGCAGCACTACGCGCTTGCCGGCCCTGGCCAGGGTGACGGCCAGGTTTACGGCGATATTGGTCTTGCCTACGCCGCCCTTGCCTGACATAACTGTGAATACCTGTGGTGTGGCTGTGGCCATCCTGAACGCTCCCGAAAACAACGAAACTGATGAAAAAATCAAGACAGCCTTATAGAAGCATCAAGCGTGCCAACATATATAACTAATTGATTATACGTATAAATATTGTCTCTATTTCTCTTTTTTGAGCGGCCTGTCCTGCAGTTTGTCAGATTTTGGACGGAAGGCTTACGTCCCTGGCACTTTTATCCAGGCTGAGATGCCTCTTTCTGCCAGGCATGTGCCAGCAGGCCAAAAAAAACGGCCGCAAGGGCCGTTTGATGGTTATACTGTTCTTTTGTTCTGTTCTCTCTGCCCAAAGACAGCGTTTTCGGGGGCCCGGCCGGCTTTGCGGACGGTCGGCCTGTGCCTTCCCCAGGGGCAAAATAAGCACGCTGTCATAAAAATGACATAAAAATTCAGGCGGTACATCTGTGACCGCAGATGTACCGCCAAAGCGTATTATGTATAAGACAATACGCTCCTCCCGGGCACGGAAATTTGTCTCTTTGTACAGCCTGCCTACCAGTTAAACTGCATCCTCATTCCAACACCGGTATCAACGTCCGGCTGGCTCGGATCCTGCGCATACGACTTGGTATTATGACTGTCGCGCACAATGACCTCCGGGCCAACGCCCAGGGAGACATCCTCGTCCTCGCTTGTGGCAAAGGCGCGCATCCTGTGCTGGCCGCTGATATTCACGTCCTCGCCGAACTTTTCACCGGGCAGGGCACGCCAGTCAGACTTTTCGCTGTCCACGCTGAAGCGCATATTCCTTTTCTTCTCAGGCTGTGACTGCGTCTCCTTCTGCTTCTTCTCCTGTTGTGCCCTGGGCTGCTGCGTCCTGTTTCCGACGGCATGGCGCATAAGGGCCTCGCCGTCTATGCCGTTGTTGTTCCAGTATGACTTGCTGCGCTGCGTCTCAAA
>CAVJEZ010000085.1:0-8251 GCA_963648625.1 Odoribacter splanchnicus | reverse complement strand
ATCGCAAAAGGCTGTGGGAAGGGACAGCCACGACCCTGAATGCCATGGAAAGGCCTTTTGGCATGGGAAGGATAATGTCTCCTGCGTCGGGGTGCGGATTGGTGGCAGCAGCGTCATCTGCCTTAGCCAGGCCAGGGCAGGCGCCAGAGGCAAATGCCAGCAGAAATGCCAGCAAAAGCACCGGCAGCATTTTTGTGCAGGCGCAAAGGCTCACGCGCTTTGCGGCATTGAGGACCAAGCTTGTGCAGGGCTGTTTTATATACAGGGCTTCGGGAAGAAGGGGCTTTGTTTTCATATATTCCTCCGCAAAAAAGCGGAATGCGTGCATAATGGCGGTTCAGAAGGCTTGTGCAGCGGATTTTTGTTACTGCTTTTTCCCCTTGCCTGTTTTGCCCAATGCCTGCTTTACCGTGGCGGATCTCAGCTTTTTCCCCTTGGAGAGATCGGCAGCGTGGGCCTGTACAATTGCCAGGATGCGCATCATTTCCTTGTTGTAGCTTGTCTGCGGGGCTGAGTAGGCCTGCTTCAGGCTTGCCAGGGCCTTCTGCCTGTCCTTGTCATTTGTCCCCTGCACAATGTCGCCCAGATCGCTGATATAGAGGGAGACGGCATTGTCGATATAGTGATTAAAGTTGGTGATGGCCAGGTTGGATTTCTGGATGAGATCCTGCCATTTCTGCTTGTTCTGGGGCTCCCTTTTGAGCATGTTTTCCTGGCCGTTCTTCTGCATGGTGCTGACGCTTAAGCGGAACTGGTAGTGCTCGACGGCCTTGAGGTACATGATGCAGTTTTGCAGCTTTGAGGCCAGGGTGGCAGTGCGTGCCTCGGCCTCAAGGCGGCTCTTCTGGTGGAACTGGCTCTGCAATGCCCTTAAGTTGGCCTTGCTCTGCTCATTGCCTGCCTTCTCTATGAGCTTCTGCAGTTCCTGCTGCAGCGTGCCCTCGTCAACCTGTCCGGGCAGTATCTGCGGAATGTCGTCCAGGTGCTCTTTTTCCAGGTCTTTCAGGATAGCTATGTCAGGAATGTTGACGCAGGAGATAACGGGCCTGAAGCCTAAGTCGCGCGCCTTGAGGACGCCTTTTTTCTGGAAGGGCGCCACTTCCTCGCGGCGGCCGGGCATGATCTCGTCCCTGCCTGTCTGGAAGGAGCCGCCCTTGCGCACAAAGCCGCCTGCAGAGCCAAGCAGGGCTCCTGCCATGGAGAAGCGGAAGGGATCCATGGTCATTTCGGCCACATTGCCTGCCGTGTCATAGAGACCCAGCGGATTGGGCTGCCTTGAGCCGATGGGACGGGCCTCAGAGGCATTGTGCGACGTCCCGTCCCTGTAGAAGACGGCATAGTCGTCGTATGACAGGCTGGGATCCATGGTGAAGAAGTCCTGCTGCTTTCCGGGCCTGACATCATTCTGGCCGCCTAGGGCCGCATATTCCCATTCAGCCTCTGTAGGCAGGCGCAAAAAGCCTGTAACGGCCGTATTGCTGGCGCTTCCTGGCAGGGCCTCGGGATGCTCGTGTAAAAGCCAGTCAGTGTATTTCTCGGTAAACTGCAGTGCGTCATACCAGGAAACCGAGGAAACAGGGCTGGCATCCCTGCTGGTGATATTGGAGGTATCTAAAGATCCGTCCATGACTGCCTTCCATTGCAGCTGGCTTACTTCATACTTGGCAATGAGGTAGTAGCGGTACTTGCTGCGCTTGTCAGCCGGCACGGATGAAAGCCAGCTCTCAGGCAGGTCCTGGGCGCTGAAGGCGGCCGAGAGGGGCGTTACGTAGTTGCTGTCGTAGAGCTCGCGTCCCTGCCCTGTGCTTGCCATGCCGAGCGAGGCCGGCATGGAGGAGAGCGTTCCTGAGACAGGCACTGCCACAAGCCTGAAGGCCATGGAAAGCCCGCCAGGCATGGGCAGGATAATGTCTGCAGGATCGGGCTTTGGGTTGTAGGTATCCTGAAGCTGTGCGGACCCTTTGGCAACAAGGCCTGCAAAGGCGCAGTCCTGGAAGGGCAGGGCAGACAGTGCCAGAAGCGAGCCTGTAAGTACTGCCCTGGACAGCGTCCTGCCCAGTGTCCTGGCCAGGACCCCGGTTAAAGCCCCGATGGAAAAGCCGGGCTTTTTCCTGGGAGGCATGCAGGCTGATAAAATGCTAGACATCGCGTATCACCTCTGACGGTTCTATCCTGGCAGTGCGCAGTGACGGACCTAGGGCAGCCAGAAAGGAAATGCCGCCGGCCAGAAGAAAAGCCAGGAGAAAATGGACGGGGGCAAGCCTGCAGATGGCAGCCGTGCTCCCGAGAGCTCCGGAAAAAATGTGATTTAAGAGGGAAGAAAAGAGCATATAGGCAGCTGTGGCTGCCATGCTTCCTAAGACGGCTGTCAGCATGGCCTGGGTCATGGGAAAGAAGACAAGGCTGCCGGTTGAAAAGCCGGTCAGCTGCAAGAGGCCCAGGGTGCGCTCCTTGCGCTTGATGCCGGCAAAGACACTGCTCGCCGTTGAGAGAAAGAAGCCAACGCCCGCAGTGGCGCAGATGAGCGTAAAAATGAGCATGAGCCCCTTTTCCAGTGTGTCCAGCTGCTCGATTTCCTCTGCGTGGGTATAGGTGCCGGTCTGCCTGGCCGCAAGATAGTCGCGGACAATGGCCACATCCTTCATGGTTCTGGCATAGAGCCTGAAGCTTGAAAAGATTCTTTCCCCGTCAGGGCGCCTGTCCCCGGTCCAGCCGTTTTCATATCCCAGTTCCGGGACTTCCCTGTGATCGCGGAAATCCTCGGTGGCTGTCATGAGTTCAAGCGGGATATAGGCCACGGCTTTCTGCTGGGCTGCCATGGGCAGGATGCCCGTGACCAGAAGGCGTACATAGGCCCTGGACACATCGCCGCCGTTGCTGCGCTCAACCTGCCCCAGAACACTGTCCCCTTTCCGTATGCCAAGCTTTTTTGCTGCCGCTTCGGAGAGCACGCAGCCTGCCTCGCGCAGGCTTTTGGAGTGCACGTCAGGCACAGGGACAAGGCGGGACCCAGGCTGGACAGTACCGGGCTGGCCGGGATTTGCCTGCCCGGCAGCTGTCTTTGGGGCAGCTGGCTTTTGGTCAGCTGGTTTTGCCATGCTGTTCCCTGCCTGGGAAACCATGGTCACGGACTGCAGGCCGTAATGAAGCAGCAAAGGATCGCCTTTGGCAGTCGGTTCAAGGGAAACCGTGGCTGCGGCTTCCCTGTCCGCATGGAAGGCTGTCAGCTTCATGGTGGCAGCCAGGCTGCGCGTCCTTGGCATGACAAAGCTTACGGAGTCCAGCCTTGCCCATTCTGCCAGCATGGCCTTGGTGTAGCGGCCGGACTGCACCGGGCTTATTTCCAGGGTATACGGGTTGGAGAGAAGGCGGTCGTTGAGCGTTGTCATCACGCCGAACTTGACGCCATATAAAATAAGCAGAGGGGCCAGGACGGCTGTCAGGCCCAGGACTGAACAGAGCGAGAGCAGTTTTTCCCTGCGGTAGTCGGCAAAGGCCAGCAGGACAACGTGTATGAAACTGCGCATGCTTATCCTTCTTTTGTCAGATCAGGGCTTTGCTGTGAGCCTGAATATGAGCCTGAATACGGGCTTGGATATAGGGTACGGGCTCTAGTATGAGAGCGTGGACACAACGCCGTCTGCTGTCTGCCTTGTTCGCAGGGGCACAAGCGCAAAGCCCGTTTCCCTGGCCAGGGCCTGCTCGTGGCTTACCATAATGACGGTGCTGTCCTGCTTTCTTGCCAGGGACAGAAGCAGCTGCATGACCAGGCGGGAGTTGGCAGGATCCAGGGCCGCTGTGGGCTCGTCTGCCAGAATGACCGAGGGATTGTGGGCCATGGCTTTGGCTATGGCTACGCGCTGGCGCTGGCCCACCGAGAGCTGGGACGGGTATTTTGAAAGCAGGGGCGCAATCCCCAGCTGCTCAATGCTGTCCCGTATGGCCCTGATATGCTTGTGCACCGTGTTGAGCACCTTGCAGGTGAGCGTGATATTGTCGGCACAGGTGAGAAAGGGCAGAAGGCCGCCTGTCTGCAGGACATAGCCCATGTGGCGCATGCGGTCTTCGGCCGTGGCATTGCTGCCGCCCCTTTCCCAGGCGCTGAAAACATCAGTTTTTTTCCCCTGGGCAGGAGAAAAAAGGAAGAAGCTGCCCGGGGCTGGCGCATCGGGACGCAGGGCACAGGCCAAAAGATCCAGTGCCGTGCTTTTGCCGCAGCCTGATTCTCCGACCAGTGCCAGGGCATCGCCTGCACAGACATGGAAGTCAGCAATATGCAGCCTGAAATGATCGGCGCCAGGCCTGCTCTTGCAGACATTGTGCAGGGCAAAGACAGGCCTGGCGCATCCTCTTGTCAGTATGGCCATAATGTCAGGGCAGCATGTCCAGGGGAATGCGGCAGACGCGCTCACTGGCATTGTTGATGCCAAAGCCTTCCCAGAGCTTCTTGTCGCCGTCATATTCATCGTAGAGGGTCAGCTTTGATTTCAGCCTGTTGATAAAGGCTGTCTGCTCGCCCACGCTTTTGCGGTACCAGTCTTCCTCTGTGAGATCCATGACGGCGCTATGGTAGGGCAGGCCATCCAGGAATTCCCCGAGGACGCCCAGTTCGGCCAGCGTCTTGCCGTTGGTGGGGGCATTGGGATCGCGCGCACTCTTGGCAGAGGCGGACAGTATGCCCTGGAAGAAGTCCTTGGCATCCGACTTCTTGGTGCGCTCGGCATTGTCAACAATGGCCCGCACCTGGTCGCTTAAGTCGGAGAGCTGCGCCTTTGTCAGCATGACGGCCACTTCGACGTTGGGGACATGCTGGCCCTGGGCCAGGCGCTTCAAGTCCATGTCCGTTATCCAGCTGCTCACCACTTCCGGGGCACTGGTCTTGTTGGCACGGCCCAGGAAGTCCAGCTGCATGGCATAGCCTATGCGCTCGGCCATGTCTTCGGGGCTGTCCTCTTTTTTGCCGGCTGCCTCGTTCTTGGGCCTGGTCATGAGGCGGCCTTCTGCAGTGAAGGACACCATGTCGGCCATGGTTTTGGCCGTGGCTTCGCCTACGCGCCTGAAGTACTCGGCTCCCATCTTGGCATTGTCCGTCTTGATGGTCCGGTACTGGCTTTTGCCGTCCCTCAGAGAGAGCTCCTGGTAGGCTTTCTGCGCAGATTCATGGTCCTTTTTGCCGGCAGGAGTCTGTACATGGACAACGACGGTCCAGATGCCCTTTTTGCGGGTATAGTCATTGAGCTCCCTGGGCTCCATGAAGACGGACCTGTAGCGGTCAGTGGGGGGCAGGGGGCCTGCGTCCGTGACAAGCAGGATGATGCGCGAGTCATAGTCATCCCATTTCAGGGATTCGGCTGCCACATAGACGCCGCCCAGGGAGTCCTCTGCAAAGCTGTGCGTGGAAACCTTGCATTCATTCAGCTCCTTGAGTGAGTCTTCAAGCTGGCTGCGGTTTTCCACGGTGACAAAGTCGCTGATGATCTTGGTCGTGTATTCAGCCTTGGGCGAGGCATCCGTGCTGTTGCGGAAGGCGACGATGGCCAGGCCTACGTGATCCGTGAGCTTGTCCTTGGCCAGCCTGTCAAAGATGGTTTTGACCATGGCCTTGCACTGGTCGATGTAGGGCCCCATGGATATGGTAGTGTCAATGACGATGGCAATGCCTGTCCTGGGCTTGCCGTCCTTGCCCACCTTGCCGTCTCCGTTTCCCTTGGAGCCGGGGTTGATTGAGGCTACCTGGAGGAACTTTGTGCCCTCAAAAGGCTCCTTGGTCTGCAATATGGGCATAAGGTAGAAGCTGCTGCTGTTGACTGCGGACGCCTCTGGCTCTGCTGCCATAATGCGATCGTCAACCTTGCCATTGCCGCCCTTCTGCTGGGCAGACACGCCTGACAGCATGGCCGAGAGCTGGGACTCCATGTCCTGGGCCGAGCACAGGGCATTGAGGTCGCCCTCGTTTTTGAAAAAGAGGACTGGGTCGCGTTCGGAACGGTTGGTGAACAGCAGGGTCATGGCCTGGTTCCAGGCCGTGGTCTTGTCTGCTGCAATCCAGCCGTCCGGGGCATTGGTTGTCTTGCCCACGCTGAGCCAGCTGCCGCTGCGCTCATAGACATAGAGCGGCGTGAAGGTGCGCAGGTTGCCGTTGACAACAGTGCTCTTTTCATCGGCGCTTTCATAGAGGCAGGCGCCGGGGTGGCTGACCACGCGCTGATAGAGCTCCTTTTTGCCCTCCTGCAGAAGCGGCCTGGCATCAGCCTGGCTGGCAGGGAAGGTCCCGGCAAGCAGGATGGCGCACAGGCTTAAGACAAAGAGGCGTATAATTTTGTCTGACACTGGAAATACCCCGTAACGCTTTGAGGATAACTTTCTGAGGATAACTTTCAGAATAGCTTTGGGAAGAAAACGTATGGCCCTTTATATCGCATTTTGCCTGGTTAAGGAAACCGGAAAGCCTTACCAGCGCTGCAGCAGGGACCTGGCTTCCCTGTCGCCTGTCCCAGCCTTTGTCTCGACAGCCTGCCTCAGCTTTGTGAGGGCTGCATCAGCATCACTGTAGCCCTTGTCCCTGGCTTTTTGGTACCAGTCATGGGCCTGGGCCAGATCGGGCTGTATGGTGCCTCTGGGCAGCTCTGCCGCCGGATCGTAGTACTGGGCCAGAAGATACATGGCCTCGGCATTGTCGCCGTTCTGGGCTGCCTGTTCAATCAGCAGGAAGGCCGCATCGCTGCTTTCTTCAGAGGCCTGGGCCGAGCGCATGGGCTTTGCCATATTCAGAAGCTCGGTACTGGCGGCTCCGCCCTGGAGAAGCGTCCTTGCCTGGCTGAGCGGCTTGGCAGCAGCATCTGGCTCAGGTGCGGCTGGCTTTGTATCCTGAGGTGCGGCTGAAGGCGCTGCCGGAGCTCCTCCGGCAGGCTGCTCTTTTGCAGACTCGTCTTTCGGCTTTTCCTTTGCTGCTTCAGCCTTGTCCTCTGCCTTGTCCTTGTCAGCAGGCTCCTCGGAAGGAGCAGGATTTTCAGTGCTGTCAAAGCAGCCGCTGAAGTAGAGGCCGGCACCGGCAGCCAGCAGCAGAACAACGGCAATGGCTATGATGGCAGGCAGCATGTTTTTCTTTTTCGGGGCTTCCGCCCCGGGCTGGCCTGAAAGGCTTAAGTCGCCAACCTGCTGTTCCTGGTATGCATATGCTTCCGGTCCTGCCTCGCCCTGGGGAGGCAGGGAGGCATCCCCGGGATCCTGTACAGGATTCTGTTCCGGTTCCTGTGCAGGTTCAGGCGCAGGCTGCGGTACAGGCTGCGATTCCGGCACAGGCGCCGGCTGTGGGACAGGCTGCGGCACGGGCTGCGGTGCAATGAAGCCTGCCGCATTCTGCGGTGCCGGCTCTGTCTCGGGAACGCCTGTCACGCAGCCGGTGGGGGCGGCATCCCGCACATTGAGCTCTTCGGGAATGTCCAGGATGCAGCGGTCCAGATCGTTTATGTACAGGGCATAGCCGTCAAGGCTGTCTATGTCGCTGACAATGTGCAGGGGCAGGAAAAAGGTAAGCTGGTCATTGTCCTGGAAGGGATTTTCCGGAACGAGGCTCTCAATGGTATTGCCCCAGAGGCCTTCCATCGAAAGGTACTGCCCGTCGCTGCCTCTCTGTATGGAACAGCGCAGCTCCGAGACGGGAGGGCAGTTTGTTACTGTAATACAGGCATAGCCTGGCTGCTGAGCTTGTCTGAGTGTGGCTTCCATAGAAAATCCTTATTATGCTGCAGGATCCTGCCAGATCCTTCCAGATCGCACCATAGAACTGCAAAAAACTATTGTTCCTGGCTAAGCCTGCCGAGAATCTCTCCCAGAATGTTGTTCTGGACAGGGTCGAAGTTTTCGTCGCCGGATACGGCATTGCCGACTATACAGTCAAAGAAGGCCTTGAGCCAGTCCATGTAGTAGGGCCTGTCAAACTGCTGCTGCAGTGCAGGCACGATGGGCTCGCCATAGGGGCCGAACTTGAGATCGGGCGGCACAAAGAGCGTGGCCGGCTGTCCGTTGAAGACAATTTCCGTATTCTGGCCAAGGCGGGCATCGTGCCCCAGCCAGCACACAAAGCTGTTGATGCGGTAGGCAGCCTCAGAGGCCATGCGCCAGGCCATCACTTCCCTGGTGATGTTGCAGAAGCCGCTTTTGGCACGGATGGACTGTATCATGTCCTCAAGGACATGCATCCTGGATATGGCAACAATAAGCTCGTTGGCAAAGCTTTCCAGGAAGTTCG
>CAVJEZ010000084.1:4023-8278 GCA_963648625.1 Odoribacter splanchnicus | reverse complement strand
CCGGCCTCTTCTCCATAGGCGTCACCTGGGGATTCAGGGGAGAAGCGGAACTGGCAGAGTCAAAGGCCTCGGCCCTTGTCCGCAGGACTGGGGAACTGCTGCAATACGCATGACGCCAGTCTTTGTACCATGCCTGGCCCGGCGTCAGGCACGATGCAGGAACGAGGCTTTGCCGGCAAAATTGCAAAACAATTTCAAAACATGCCGTCCAGCGTGTTGACAGCGCCGGTATACTTCCTATTTTTGTAGCAACATACTGTTTTTGTATATAAGAAGGCCGTCTTTTCACCTGTCCTTTTTTCCAAAGACGCCGTTTCAGGACCGCACCATGCCCATCAGAATTCCCTCCGATCTTCCCGCCAGGACAACCCTGGAAGGGGAAAACATCTTCGTGATGACCGAAGACCGTGCCACGACGCAGGACATCCGTCCCCTGGACATAGTCATAGTAAACCTCATGCCCACGAAGATAACCACTGAAACACAGCTTCTGCGTGTCCTGGGCAACAGCCCCCTGCAGGTCAACATCACGCTTCTGCGCACCAAGGAGCACGTTTCAAAAAATACGCCTCTTGCCCACCTGGACCGCTTTTACAAGACCTTTGACGAAATCAAGGACAGCTTCTTCGACGGCATGATTGTCACAGGCGCCCCTGTGGAACAGCTTGCCTTTTCGGAAGTTGACTACTGGAACGAGCTCTCTACCATCATGGCCTGGGCCTCATCCGGCAAGGTCTTCTCCACCTTGTATTTGTGCTGGGCCGCCATGGCCGGAATGTACTACTTCTACGGCATTCCCAAATACGATTTGCCAAGCAAGCGCTTCGGCATCTTCACCCATGACATCCTGGATCCCACCAGCAAGCTCTTCCGCGGCTTTGACGACCAGTTCAAGGCGCCGCATTCCAGGCATACCGGCGTCATGGAAGAAGACATACGCAAGGTGGACGATCTCAAAATTCTGGCAGTGTCCAGGGAAGCCGGCGTTGCCGTCGTGGAAAGCAGGGACCACACCAAGGTCTTTATGACAGGGCACCTTGAATACGACCGCGAGACGCTGGATCTTGAGTACAAGCGCGATCTTGCCAAGGGCCTCCCCATCAACCCGCCCAAAAACTATTATTTCAACGATAATCCCGATGCCACGCCGGTCATGAGCTGGCGCGCCCACGGCCACCTTTTCTACACAAACTGGCTGAACTACTACGTCTATCAGGAAACGCCATTCGGCTTTACCCACCAGAAGTAGCCGGACTGCCCAAAATTGCAGAAACTGCCTTTTTTGAGTACAGTTTGTGTCCGGGATCGGAGCCTTTCCTTAAGCCCGGTCCGCAGTTTGCGCATAATGTGCGCACAATGCATATTCCTTCCGCTATAGAGAACAATCCATGGCCTTTTCAACACGAACACGCTACGGTCTCCGTTTTCTTCTCTGCCTCGCAACCCTCCCTGAGGGAGAGCGCCTTCAGCTGAATGAGATAGGCAAAAAGGAAAACATCTCATCGGGCTACCTGCAGCAGATTGCAAGGGCCCTGCGTCCTCTGAACATCATGACGGCCGTGCGTGGCACCAACGGTGGCTATGCCTTAAACAGGCGTCCCGAGGAAATCAATCTTGAGGAAGTCATAAGCTTTCTTGAGGGGGATTTGTCCCCGGTACGCTGCCTCGCAGAAGAGCACTGCCCGCGCAAGGACAAATGCAGCACAGTGTCTTTCTGGAAGGAATACGACGAGCACATCCGGTCCTTCCTGCGCAGCAAGACCCTGAGGGATCTTGTCCGGGACAGCCAGTCAGACAGCGAAGCCCAGATTTCCATTCCGGATCTGTCCTTTGTCTGCCCTGAACAGAAATAATCAATCACCTTATACTAATACATTGAACCTGATATATGTCCTTGAGGCTTGGTCTTAAAGGGCAAAGGAGCGATATGTCATGTGGGATTACTCCCAGAAAGTTCAGGATTTTTTCCTGAAACCGCACAATGCCGGTCCCATGGAAGACGCCAATGCCATTGGCGAAGTCGGCAGTCTTGCCTGCGGCGATGCACTCAAGCTGTACCTCAAAATTGATGACAAGGGAGTCATCCAGAAGGCCACCTTTGAGACCTTTGGCTGTGCCTCGGCCATTGCCTCAAGCTCTGTGCTGACAGACATGGTCATAGGCATGCACGTGGAAGATGCCCTGAAGATCAAGAATGCAGACATAGCAAAAGCCCTTGACGGCCTGCCCAGGGAAAAAATGCACTGCTCGGTCATGGGCCAGGAAGCCCTTGAGGCAGCCATCAGGCAGTGGAAGGGCGAGCCTCCCATGCCCAAGGCCCAGGAAGAAGGCAAGCTCGTCTGCAAGTGCTTCAATGTCACGGACCTGACCATCATCAAGGCCATCCGCGAAAACAATCTCTCCACCCTGGAAGACGTGACCTCCTTCACCAAGGCAGGCGGCGGCTGCCAGAGCTGCCTCGATGAAATTTCCGAAATTCTTGAGCGCGAGCTGAAGATCCGCTCCGGCGAGCTTCCCGACACGCCTGTCTCCGGCAAGCCCCTGCTCTCGGACATGCACAAGAAGGACGAGGCCTGCGCCACTTCTGCCGCTCCCCTCACCAACCTTGAGCGCATGCAGAAAGTCATGTCCGCCATACAGCTCATCAGGCCCCAGCTGCAGGCTGACGGCGGCGATGTGGAGCTCAAGGACATCAAGGGCAAGACCGTCTACGTGGCTCTGAAGGGACACTGCCAGGGCTGTCCTGCCTCAAAGGCAACAGTCAAGGGCTTTATCGAGCAGATTATGCGCATGCAGGTCGAGCCCGACATCGTGGTAGAAGAGGCATAGGCCATGAAAACCATTTACTTTGACAACAACGCCACCACCATGGTGGCTCCTGAAGTAACTGAGGCCATGCAGCCCTTCTTCACCACCTACTGGGCCAACCCCTCAAGCATGCACACCTTCGGTGGCCAGGTTGCCAAGTACGTGAAGACTGCGCGCGAGCAGGTAGCCGAGATGCTGCACTGCAAGCCCAGCGAAATCATCTTCACCTCCTGCGGCTCCGAGAGCGACAACACGGCCATCTGGTCCGCCCTGGAAACCCAGCAGGACAAGCGCCACATTGTCACCACCTGCGTTGAGCATCCTGCCATACTGCAGACCGTGGCCATGTGGGAACGCAAGGGCTACAGGGTGACCCGCCTTGGCGTTGACGGCAAGGGACGCCTTGACCTTGACGAGTACAGGGAAGCCCTGACTCCGGACACGGCCATTGTCTCAGTCATGTTCGCCAACAACGAAGTGGGCAACATCTACCCCATCCAGAAGCTGGCAGAACTGGCCAAGGAAAAGGGCATCCTCTTCCATACCGACGCCGTGCAGGCTGCAGGCAAGGTGGAAATCAACCTGGAAAAGATGCCTGTGGACATGCTCTCCATTTCAGGCCACAAGCTCCATGCACCCAAGGGCATAGGCATACTGTACGTCCGCAAGGGCGTCCGTTTCCGTCCCTTCATGCGCGGCGGCCATCAGGAAGGCGGACGCAGGGCCGGTACTGAAAACGTGCCCTACATTGTCGGTCTCGGCGTTGCCTGCGAGCTTGCTTCCAAGCACATGGCCGAGGAAATCACCAGGGTCTCTGCCCTGCGCGACCGCCTGGAAAAGGGCATTACCTCCTCTGTTCCGGAAACGCTGGTCAACGGCGATACGGAAAACAGGCTGCCCGGCACAACCAACATTGCCTTCCGCAATATCGAAGGCGAGGCCGTGCTGCTCATGCTCAATGAGTACGGCATCTGCGCCAGCTCCGGTTCTGCCTGCACGTCCGGCTCCCTTGAGCCCTCCCACGTGCTCCATGCCATGAACGTCCCCTTCAAGTATGCCCACAGCTCCACCAGGTTCTCCCTGTGCCGCTACAATACGCAGGAAGAAGTGGACTTTGTGATTGAGAAGGTGCCTCCGCTTATCAAGCAGCTTCGCGAGCTGTCTCCCTTCAAGGACTAGGCTGAGCGCCTTTTACGGCAAAAATATACGACGCCCCGGGACAAAATCCGGGGCGTTTTTTTGTCCTGCCAGGACATCCTGTCCTGCTGGCAAACCTGCTGGCAAATCTGCCGCCTGCATGGCTCTGGACTAAGTTCTGGCTAACAGGTACAACCGTTTTCAGGACGATATACTGTATACACAGCACTTTGCACACAGGATGACAGAAAGCCATTTTTTGAGAGGCAGCAATGCATGACTTTGACGATGTCGTTATCGGGGCAGGACC
>CAVJEZ010000084.1:0-3823 GCA_963648625.1 Odoribacter splanchnicus | reverse complement strand
CTGCCCTGCGCGAACGGATACGCTCCTTTGTCGAAGCCTCGCGCAAGGTTGTCACATCCGAGCTCACAGGCCTTGGCGTGCATATTCTCAAAGGACATGCCCGCTGTCTTTCGCCGTCATCGCTGGAAATTGAAGACGCAGAAGGCATAAAGACGACGTATACAACGGGCAATATCATTTTTGCCTGCGGATCAAGGACATCTACCTACCCTGATCTCACCCCGGATGACAAAACCATCCTGGGCAGCACCTCCATGCTTGAGCAAAGCGCCATTCCCGAAAGCCTTATCATCTGCGGCGGCGGAACCATCGGCATCGAGCTGGCTGACTTCTTTTTGCATATGGGCTGTGCCGTGACCATTGCCGAGGCAGCCCCGCAGCTCTGCCCCACGGAAGACAGTGATATAGGCATGCATATGCGCCTGCACCTTGAGCGCCGCGGAGCCCTGTGCCTGACAGGCGTCAGGGCCGTCTCCATGCTTTGCGACAAGCAGGGATATGCCAGGCTGACGCTGGCCAACGGCAAAACCTACACAGCGCAGAAAGGCCTTATAGCCTCAGGCCGCATGCCCAATACACAGAACCTTAATGCCGAGGCTGCCGGCGTTGCCCGCAACCGCCGCGGCTTTATCACTACGGACTTTTTCCTCAGGTCATCGCCGTCTTCCTGGGCCATTGGCGATGTAAACGGCAAGATTCTTCTGGCCCATGCGGCAGCCCATCAGGGGCAGTATGTGGCGCACAGCATTCTGGGCGAGGTTCAGACGCCCTATATTCCTGGTCCCTGCCCTTCCTGTTTTCATGGCAGTCTGGAAATCATGCGTGTGGGCGTTACGGAACGAGAGGCCATGGCTACGGGCGGAGAGGTCTATGTTTCCAAAGTACACTTTGGATCCAACGTCATGGCACAGGCCTGCGGCAACCCGTATGGCTTTGTAAAAGTTGTCTGGCGCAATGACAGCATCGTCGGCATTGCCGCCATCGGCGCCAATGTCTCCCAGCTGACACTCTCGGCCCAGCTTCTGCTTATAGGGCAGTACAGCGGAGCCAGGCTTGATTCCTTCATGGTAGCCCACCCCACCCTGGATGAAACCCTTGTGGCAGCCATACGGGCACAGCGCAAGCCGTCAAACGACTAGGGCATACTTACTGAACACTGTCCGTTAAAGCCTGGCAGTACAGCGGAGCCTGCAACCAGTATAAAAAACATGCGCGGGATCATGGAACAGCCATCTTCCCACGCATGTATCGTTAAGAGACAGTAACCGGTTTCCCGGTCGTATTGCCAAGCACCGGGCTAGGACTAGCTGGCCCTGCTGAAATTGCACTTGAGCACGCGAATCTTCACCTTTCTGTACTTGTACCAGCCCTTGTCCGGATTAACCTTGCGCTTAAAACGGGTCGTGAGCTTTTTTGAGTCCCCAGGTCCGAGCGGAGGATTAAAGGTATAGTTGACATCAATCTTGCGCTTGTAGGTTTCGCGGTCATTGCCCAGATCACCGGTAATCTCGGCTTCCACGAAATTAAGGCTTCTGATGAACTCATGCGAGGAGGTGTTTTTTACCGTCATCGAAAAAGTGATACCCTGCTTGGAGTCGCTTACGCCTCCGGCCTCGGATTTAGTCACCTTGATGCTCAGGGGACCGGCACCGGCATTGCTGTTCATTGTCAGGACGACAAAGACAGCAACAAACAGGCAAATAGAGAATTTCTTCAAGAGATGCTTGCACATAGTCTTCTCCATGGTGTGGTCCTTGACATTGTTATCAGGCAAAACGCATGGCCACATCCTGCGCCTGGCCCTTATCCGCCTCAAAAAGATATTTCGTATCTCTCCTCGCCCGGACTGCTGCATATGAAATAACAGACTTCTGGCAGATGATAGTATAAAACATCATGTTCAATCTATACCCAATAATTGGGTATATTTGTCATACAGCTGTCGGCACTTTATCCGTCAGTTTCTGAAACATCTGCAATGGGTCAGAGTACAGGCCCCTGGATGCCCGCCCTTGTGGCCGCCATACGTGCCAGAAACCAGGACGTCAAACGACCAGACAATATAAAAAAAACAAGCTGATTTCAGTCAGTTATAAACGGCGTATCCACATTTGCCAGAAACCAGGCAATTGCATATAAGGAAAACTAAAGCTTGCAAAGTTGTCCGGCATCAGCACAAGGTGCCGATATCAGGATGCACGAAAAGGATGGAAAAGGTATGGCCATGTTGCAAATTGGCTGTGAGTCATTCAGGGAAATTCGTGAAAACAATCTCTGTTATGTGGACAAAAGCGGTTTTATTGAAGAATTTCTGGCATTACAATTTATAAAAGTATCCTTTGTCACCCGTCCGCGCCGGTTCGGCAAGACACTGACTATGAGCATGCTGCATGACTTTTTTGATATCAGCCAGGACAGCAGGGCCATATTTGATGGGCTTGCCATATCAAAAAACAAGGCTCTCTGCGACAAGTGGATGAATCAGTATCCGGTTATCTTTATAACTTTAAAGACAATTGAAGATACTGATTTCAATGCTACAGTAGGTCAGGTTGTAACACTGGTCCGCCAGGTTGCCATTGATTTCACTTACCTGCTTGACAGCGACAAAGTCGATGAAAGCGACAAGAGGATTATACAAGAGTTCAAAGACAGCAAAAGCTCCATCTCTGAACTGCAAAATTTCATTGTCACTCTATGCCGTGCTCTTTATGCACACTGGGGCAAGCCAGCCATTGTGCTTATTGATGAATATGATGCTCCTTTAGCCAAGGCTTACAAAAAAGGCTATTACCCTGAAATGGTTGATTTTGTGCGCAATATGCTGGAAAAAGGCTTAAAAACAAACAAATTCCTTCAATTTGGCATACTGACAGGCTCTCTCAGGATATCAAAAGAAAGTATTTTTAGCGGACTCAATAATTTTGCATGCTTTGGCATTTCCGAAGCAAACTTCGCAGACAAGCTTGGCTTCACATCAAATGAAGTCGATAACCTGCTTGCTGATGCCGGCTTCTCCGGGAAAAAGGATGAAATAAAGAAGTGGTACGACGGCTACCGCTTCGGCAAAGATACGGAAATGTACTGCCCCTGGGATATTCTGCAATATATCTCTGCATTGCAGGCCAACCCGGATGCTGTGCCGGAAGCTTTCTGGGAGAATTCAACCGAAAATAATGCCATTCGCAGCTTTATCGGCCGCACTGACTTCGGGGTCGGTGAAGAAATTGAAAAGTTGCTGTCAGGCGGATACGTGACAAGCACTATCAACAAGGAAATCACCTATGACAAGCTGTACAAGACAGAGGACAATCTCTGGACGCTGCTCTACCTGTCAGGCTATCTTACCAAGAAGGCTGAGCCAAAAAAGGGAAAAAGCCGGGGTGCTTCCTCTGATTCGGGAAAGACGCATCTTATTATCCCAAACAAGGAAATACGGACAATATTCATTAAAACCATCCAGTCTTGGTTTGATGACTCCATGCAAGCCATAGACAGGAAGCCGCTCTTTGACGCATTCTGGAACGGGGACAGCAAAAGCTTTCAGGAAATATTCTCCGATATCCTGCTGACTACCATCAGCTATAATGACTACCACGAAAACTTCTATCATGCCGTGCTCACCGGTCTCTTTATCGGCTCAGGGTACAAGGCAAAATCCAACGATGAAAGCGGCCTGGGAAGAGCGGACATCATTGTAAAAGGACCGTACCAATCCAAAGCTGCCATTATAGAAGTCAAGCATACCAAGGACTTGGAAGAACTGCCTGAGAAAGCAGAAGAGGCTCTTTCCCAGATTAAGAAAAAGAAATATGCAGCTACT
>CAVJEZ010000083.1:6399-8323 GCA_963648625.1 Odoribacter splanchnicus | reverse complement strand
ATCTCGGCAACATGGTAAGTGGGCACCAGGCCCTGTGCCTGCCTAAGGAAGAGACCAGGGAAGAGTCCAGGGAAGAGACTGTTACACCAAAAGAAGAAAGCAGGCCCCTTGCTGGCAGCGAGATGCCTGACTTTGGCACTCCGGCCACTGCTCCCGACTCAAATGCTCCCGAAACAAAGCAAAAGGGAGAAGCACTGCAGATTCCTGAAGAAGCAGCCAAAACCAAGGATCTGTCCTTTCTGGAAGGCTGCTGGCGTTCTGTGACAGGGCTGAAGAATTCCCGTACCGGAAGACCCATAACGGCAGAATACTGCTTTTCAGGCGACGGGAACGGATACCGCATTGTTACAGAGGATGACGGCCAGCTCTGCAAAGGGCCGCTAAAGGCCGGCTTTTCAGGCGACAAGCTAAACATTGATGCCCGGGAAGCCTCCTGCTCTGACGGAAGAAGCTATGTTCCCCAGAAAGTAATCTGCGAAAGCACAGACGACTCTACCCAGTGCCATGGGCAGGAATGGGACGACGACGGTACTGAAAATACATGGGGAGCCGGATTTGTACGCAAGTAGTTGTCTTTTGGGGCGGCTTGACGTTACAAGAGATCCGCACAGCGTCTGTGCCGCCGCATCGGATCAGGCATATCAGGCGCCATATCAGGTACAGGAGGAACAGCAGCAGTGGAAGCCGGCAAAATCTCTTTGGACAAAGAGGAAAACGACAGCAGGTCCCAGCCCCTGCCCTATGAGCAGCCCCTTGTTTTTGATCAAAAGCGCAAGTCCGGCTGTGGCGGCTGCTTCCTCTGGCTTGTCTTCCTCCTTCTGCTTGCAGGGGCAGGCGGCGCTGTCAGCTGGCATTTTCTGGACAGCAACGACAAGATGCTGATTAAAAACGGGCTGAACGGCCTTGTTGACGGCACTCCGCTGGACTTTCTGCGCAGCTATATAATGCCCCGCCTTGAAACAAATCCGCCACTGCCGCCTATCAACGAGTCAGGGGATCATGGCGTCATTACCCTGCCTGCAAAGCCCTCAGCCCCTGCCGCACAGGATGCCATCCAGCCCAAAGCAGAAGACGGGGCCACGGGACAGAACAAGGACACAGAAGGAGACGTAGTCTACCAGGCTATTGAGCGGGCAGACGGGACGGCTGCAAAAGCCCTGCCCAGGGAAGACACGCGGGTGCACCCCCTCTTTATACAGGACCTGGCCTCCTATATTGTCAGCCGCTACAAGCCGCTTTCAGGCGGAAAGGGAACTGTTTCCATCTCGGTTCAGAGCCTGAACCAGCGCTATGCCAAAACGCCAACCGGCCTGGAAGCAAAAGCCGATACTGCCAGCAGGGAAGCCCTTTTGCGCTACTGCTTCACGCCTTCAATGATACAGGGCCTGTACGCCATCTATTCGGACAGCTTTCTCCAGGCAGTCGCCGATGCTGCCAGCGAAAAAAATCTCGGGAGCCAGGATCAGTCCGCCCTCTTCCAGGCGCTCGGGGCACGCTGCCTCATCCTGGCCTCAGGCCTTGAAGCCGTGGCCGGCATGCCTGACCTGGGACGCCGCCTCACGGAACTGGATCAGGCAGAACAGGCCTGCGTGCTCAGCAACAGGCAGCTCCTGGATGCCAGGTTCGACCTGGAACGCGCCAGGGACACAGGAGCCGGCCAGCAGGAAACTGCCAATGCAAGGGAAACTGTCCAGGCAGCCCAGCGTGCCCTGCAGGAAGCAGCAAGGAACAAGGTCAGAACACAGGAACTCTTTATTGCCGCCCTGCGTTCCAAGTCAGGCACGTCCCTTAACGAGGACAGCCTGCTCTATCTTGCCCGCTGGGTGGGACGCAGGCTGAAAGAAAACAATGAGGCGCTGCAGGGAGCCATGGCGTCTTCCCAGATGCTGAAAGCACTGGCCAGGCGCTGTGCGGCTGCAGCAAG
>CAVJEZ010000083.1:4059-5993 GCA_963648625.1 Odoribacter splanchnicus | reverse complement strand
TCTGTTGCCAGGCATGTCTTCACGGAACTTGAGACCATGGGCAAGATGCCTGAATATGCAGGCCAGATGCCGCCCTTCCTTTCCCTTCTTATTAACCAGAACGCCTTTACCAATCCCGTCACCCAGGAGCTTCTGCTCTCCGAGGTCCGCAAGTTTGTACGCTACGGCGTAGGCTCAGGAGCCTTTGCCGGCAAAAAGGTGGAAAACTACAAGGGCGAAAGCATGATGGCCCCGCTCTTTTCCCTTATTTCCATGGGCAGAAAGGAAATCACAAAAATAGAGCCCCCTGTATCAGCCAGTGACGGCAGGCATATCGTGCCCTTTGCCGTCGTGGATCATGAAAACGGCAATACCTATTATGTCCGTGCCATTGTCACGCAGGAAGGAAGCAGCTGGAAAATAACAGACATCCAGAACATACGCTTTCTCATTCAGCAGATACTGCTGGAAAGTGCCGCCACGGAAAGCTAGGCGCAGCGGCACTTTCCCTGTGCCGGAGAGCCGGCCTACCCTGCATCGTCGTCAGGCATGCTGACTATGCTTGCGTCATCGCCAAACTGCCTGGACCAGCGCACTACTTCTTCTGGTTCTGCCACTGTAACGGTAAAAAGCAGGCCGCCCTTACCGTCCTCTTCGATCTTCTGGGAAGAATGCCACATCCTTTCACGGACATAGTGGGAAGCCTGGCCTGTAAAGCGTATGGTTATCGGCCTGGGATTCATGCCGATAAAGGCGTCAAAGGCATTTTTCATTCTTTCCCTGAAACCGTCGTCCTCATCGGGAGCCCAGGTAATATGGAGCCCCGTGCCCTGGATCTCCTCTATGCGGCTGAGCCTGAAAACCTTCCACTGCGGCGGCACTTCGTCCTGGGTCCTGGCATAGAGGTAGAGCGCTTTCTGGCGTATATAGATATGCCTGGGATCAATCAGGCGCCAGCACTTGTCCCATGTTTCGGCGCGCGTATAGAGGATGCGGATGCGCTCGCTTGAGAGCAGGGCATCCCTCAGCCTGGACAATATGTCCTGCCTTGCGCCAAAGTTGCCTGTGACCTGGCTGTCAAAGCATTCCAGAAGCTTTTCCTTGAAAGGCGAGGGCAGCCCGCCGGCCAGTTTGCGCCCGGCATCCATAGCCATGGCAGCCAGGGTTCCGTCCCCTGTGGATGACAGCTGTTCCAGGGCAAACATCAGGACAAGCCTGTCCGATATGCTGAGATCTATCAGCGGCGTCAGCCTGTCTTCCGTAATCTGGAAGCCCGTGGCTGCACGGTACTCAAAACAAAAGCCCACATGCATAAGATCAGTCCTGTCCTTGTAGAACTGGCTTCTGCCTATGCCAAGCGAGCCTGTGAGATCAGCCAGGGACTGGTGCGGGTTTTCGCGTATGGAGTGGACTATGCGCAAAAGGCGGCTCACCCTGGAGACATCGCCCTTTTCCCCGCCCTTTTCTTCTTTTGCAATGCAGTCCCTGCCGGCTGCTTCTGTCCCGGACGTCATGGTCACCTCCTGTGTTTCAGACAAGATACCGGTATTAATGCCAAAGCGTACACAGAAAGAATAGCCTGAGACAAGGACAATGTACACTTTCAGTCCATACATATGTGGACTGGAAGCATTTCTTCCATGGTGCAGGCAGGGCATGGGGCAGTATAGTCGCACAGGAAAAGGCCGGCCTGCCCGTTCAGGGCCTGCCCTGAAATCAAGACTGCCCTTTTCCCCCTGAAAAAATTCTGTTATGAAGAAACGGTATCCTGACGGCATACTGTAAAACTGCGTTCAGGTCAGGACAACTTCACTTCCCCCCCAACAGACTCATACGAGGATTGGAAACATGGCTAAATTTAACAAATTATTTCTGCCTGTTATTGTTCTCCTGTGTTTTGCGCTTATGCTGCCAGGATGTGCCAGCAAATACGGAGAGCAGAAAACAAAGGTGAA
>CAVJEZ010000083.1:0-3480 GCA_963648625.1 Odoribacter splanchnicus | reverse complement strand
CAAGAAGTCCAGAAACGAGCTGACTGAAGAAAGCAAGGCCATTGAGGCCGACCAGGCTGCCCATGACAACATCATTGCCACCCTGGACGTCAGCGGCGCCAACAATGCAGCCTAGCCGCTGCGCTGTGCACGCACTGTAACAAACACTGAGACTGCCTCCGTCCTGCCAGGATCTGCCTGGCAGGAACGGGGGCTTTACTCTAAAACGAAGATCATCCGCCATGACAGATCGGAGCCAGCCATTGTGCGGCGGGGCTAGGGGGAAAATCTGCTGCAAAGGACAAACAGTCTTGTAAATATCGTGTCAGCCGGCAACAGCTTTGAAGAGGAGTACAAGGCCTGCACCGGCCAACAAAAATCAGGTATACGCAATATGAATGAAATTATTAACAGGATTAAAGCAGAAGGAAAAAACGAATCTGAAAATAGAATGGCCTTGCTTATTAAAAAGCTTATTGAGCTCAGCCGTATTGATGACTTAAAAAAGGCTTCTGAAAATAAGGAGTATCGCCATAGGCTGATGAAAGAATTTTTCATCAGGTAATATAAGTACTCACAGAAAAGAATTTTATTGATGCTCCTTGCAGATTTCATTCAAGGATATTTCCTGATATCCTCTATGCAGACTGCTTACAAGACTGTACCTTGAAATAGTAAGAGACAGACGCAAAACATGAATGAACTGCTCAACAAATTCAAAGCCCAGGATATGCTACAGAATATGCCGAAGGCCAGGGACAGGCATGCCTGCTTATCAAAAAGCTTCTTGAACAAAACCGCATTGAAGAACTAAAGCGGGCTTCTGACTAAACAGACTATCATCACCAGCCGAGAAGGAACTTTGCATCATCCGAACTGTTTGCTAATAAGAAGGGGACATCTTCTGGTCTTAATGAAGATTTTCCAAAGCACCTGACAGGCGCTTCCGGCGCCCTGTTAATGCCCAGGACGGCTTACATCAGCACCTTCCCTTTCAAAAGCCGCCTGCCAGTATCCTTTTTCTTTCTTCCATATATCCAGCCCACGGTCTTTTTCACGGGACAATCCTCATGAAATTTCCTCAATACAAACGCCTTATCAACCTGATTCCCGGAGGCTGCCTCCAGTTTCTCGATTTTTCCCTTAATGTTGAAGAATTGCGCAGATCCCTCAGGTTCTTCCGTGAAGATCTGTCCGAGGAAGCCCAGGGCACACGCTATCCGCACTATCTGCGCTGCCTTATAGAAGAAGACGACCGCATCATTGATGCACGCTACTCGCAGGACACGCTGGATCCGTCTTTAGTCGTTTCCGTAGAGACGCTGGCTGAGGAATATTCCTTCACCTATCTGCAGGCCCTGGAATGCTTTTCCGGCTCATGGATGCCGGTGCCTTTCCTGCGCATGACAGGCCAGCCATGGCCCGACGGCATCAGCCGCGTGGCCAAGGGGCCTTCCAACTGGGCCAGGGGCATGTTCCTGCCAACTGAGGAAGATCCCGACATCTGGCATCTCTGCCTTGCCTTTGACACGGCAGTCGAAAAGCTGCCCGATAATGGCGACGGCCGCTATTTTGCCCTGTCCAGGGATGATCTGAATGCCGCCTCGGAATTTCTCCTGGCCTGGAAGGTGCGCGACAATTCCTGGTTCGTCAACGAACCGTGGGTCAATGAATGGCTTTCCGAACGCTACGAGGCAGGAAAGGAACGCGCCAAGCTGCGCGATGACGGCTATGGCAAGCAGTTCTGCCTGAAGCACATTGCCTGCTACATGACATGGCTCGATGCCGTTGCCAGGGCAACAGAGGACATCCATGTCAAGGTATCCGACACCAACAGGTCAGACGCCGTTGACGTGGACATGATTCTCGACATTGGCAACTCCCGCACCACCGGCATTCTTGTCGAGACCTCGTCGGCCAAGAAAACGGACTTAAATGACAGCTACCTGCTGGAACTCAGGGACCTGTCCAATCCGAACAATATTTCCACAGAGCCTTTCTCCACCAGGGTCGAGTTTGTTGACGCCTCCTTCGGCAATGACATGCTCTCGCGCCGCTCGGGCAGAAGGACGGCGGCCTTTGCCTGGCCTACCTGCGTGCGCGTGGGCCCCGAAGCCACGCGCCTCTCCACCTATGCCACCTGCGCAGAGGGCAATACCGGCATGTCCAGCCCCAAGCGCTACCTCTGGGACGAGACCCGCTGGACGCAGAGCTGGCGCTTCAACACGGGTGGTATACGGGAACCCATGGTGACGCGCGGCCTTTTCCCGCGCCAGCTCAACGAGGAGGGCACTCCCCTTGCCTGCTTCACGGATGACGGCCTGCGCCGCCTCTTCCCCAAGTCCGTGCTGAGCACGCAGAAAAACTCGCCGCTCTTCGGGTCCTTCTTTACCCGTTCCTCGCTCATGATGTTCATGTTTGCGGAAATCGTGACCCAGGCGCTCGTAAACATCAATTCCCCTGCCAGCAGGGGCAAAAGGCAGCTTTCTGACAAGCCAAGGCATTTGCGGCGCATCATACTCACCGTGCCCACAGCCATGCCCGTGGCATCCAGGCGCATTTTTGAACGCTGGGTCAAGCTGGCCGTGCATACGGTGTGGACCGCCCTTGGCTGGAACAGCACCGGCCCGAACGCATCTGAAAATTTTCACTACCAGAGCCAGCCTGAAATCCTCTGCGAATGGGACGAGGCCAGCTGCTCCCAGCTTGTCCTGCTCTATAACGAAATCATGGTCAAGCACATCGGCGATGCCAGCCAGTACTTCCAGCTCTACGGGCGCATGCGCCCCGAAGGCGGGGAAGGAACTGAGAAGCCCAGCGTGCGCATAGCCTCCATAGACATAGGCGGCGGCACAACGGACCTGTCCATCACCACCCATTTTCTGACCAGCGACCCGTCCGAATCGGCCCGCATCATGCCCAGGATGGAATTCAGGGACGGATTCAACCTGGCAGGAGACGAAGTAGTCCGCTCAGTCATCCAGGAAGTGGTCATCCACGCCATTGAAAAGGAGATGACCAGGCTCAATATCGAGCCGCGCAATGTCAAGCTCTCCCTGTTCGGCCGCTACACGCAGGCCAAGACAGAGCAGATGCGCACGCGCCAGGGCCAGTTTGTGCAGCAGGTGGCCATTCCCATTGCCCTGAGCATCCTTGAGGGATGCGAGCACATGGACAAGGACGACAACAATGTCTACTCCTGCCTCTTGGGCGAATTCTTTGAAAACCCGGCTGCAAGGCAGGCTGCCAGGGACGGCGATGCAGAGGCAGACGGTGCAGGCGATGCCGGCAGCGCAGGCCGCGCCAGCACCGAGGCAGCTCCCCACGTGCACTTTGTTCCTACTACCCTCGCGCAGAGGCCGCAGGAACGCATCATGGAATTTGTGCAGAATGTCTTCCGGGACTGCGGGGCCGGCGGGGACATTGACCTCAGCGCCATTCCCATCACGTTCTCGCAGGATCTCATCACCCGCTGCATCAGCCGCACCCTTGGCGGCACGC
>CAVJEZ010000082.1:0-8324 GCA_963648625.1 Odoribacter splanchnicus | reverse complement strand
GATAAAACTTCCTTTTTAGAGGAATTTTTAACCTCTGTATTTGTCAAAGTAGCTCTAATCACCCGTCCGCGCCGTTTTGGCAAGACGTTGATGCTGAGCATGCTGAATGATTTCTTTGATATTAGCCAGGACAGCAGGTCTATATTTGAAGGACTTGCCGTTTCAAAAAATAAGGCTCTTTGCGACAAGTGGATGAACCAGTATCCTACTGTATTTATTACCCTGAAAGACATAGAGTCCAGGGGAAATTTTAATCAGGCACTTGATCAGGTTACAACTCTGGTACGTCAGCTTGCCATCTCGTATACCTATTTGCTTGAAAGCGACAAGGTCGATGAGAGCGACAAGAGTATTATACAGGAGTTCAAAGACAGAAAAAGCACCCTTTCAGAATTACAGAATTTTCTTGTCACTATTTGCCGTGCCCTTTATGCACACTGGGGCAGGCCTGTCATTCTGCTCATCGACGAATATGATGTGCCTTTGGCCAAGGCTCATAAATATGGGTATTATCCTGACATGGTGCAGTTCATCCGCAGATTGCTGAGTATGTCTCTGAAGGGTAATCGATACCTTAAGTTTGGCATACTGACCGGCTGTCTCAGGATATCAGGGGAAGGCTTCTTTACAAGGCTTAACAACTTTTCATGCTTTGGGATTTCCGACTTTGACTATGATGACAAATTTGGCTTCACCTCAAAGGAAGTCGATGATCTGCTTGCAACTGCCGGATGTCCTGCCAAAAAGGGTGAAATAAAGGAATGGTATGATGGATATCGTTTCGGTGATAATAAAGAAATATTCTGCCCGTGGGACATTTTGAAATATCTGGGCACTTTGCAAAAAAATCCTGGTGCAAAGCCAGCACCATATTGGCAAAATTCAACTCAAAACGATATCGCCGCAGTTTTGTCGATCGTTGTAACGTAGGGGATGTCAGAAAAAAATTGAATACCCTGATGGCCGGCGGATGCATTGGAACTACACTTATTGATAATCTTACTTACGACCGCCTGTATGAGAGTGCAGAAAATATGTGGACGGTCCTCTACTTTTCCGGCTATCTCACCAAGGCAAGTCCGGAACAGATAATAAGAAGCGATATCCAACCTGATGGGGAAATGACTATCCTTACTATCCCCAACAAGGAAGTCCTGGAAATTTTTGCCTCTGCCATTTCAAAATGGTTTGATGAAACGGTCCAGGAGACAGACAGGACAGAACTCTTCAATGCATTCTGGTCAAATAATGTCGATGCAGTGACAGAACTTTTGTGTAACCAGATGGAGGATACTTTAAGTTATTACGATGCCCGCGAAGATTTTTATCATGCCTTAGTTCTGGGGCTTTTCACCTTTACCGGCTGGGAGGTCGAGTCAAACAAAGAGTATGGCGATGGCAGGCCGGACATCGTACTCCGTGATACGAAGAACAAGCGTGCTGCCGTAATCGAAGTCAAACGTACCACTTCAGAAAATGATCTGCTTGTCGATGCAGAAAAAGCCATCCTTCAGATTAAGACGAACAAGTATGCAGGTCCGATAATCAGGAAGAAAGGCTGGAAAGTTTCCCTTTGGGGCATGGCCTTTTTCAAAAAGACCTGCGTGCTCAGGGTGGAGCAACCGTAAAGGGACTTATATTCCTGGACAGCTTGTTGCGCCAAGGATCCTTTGTATTTTCCCATATCCGTTTGGAGAATGCTGCGGTGTTCCCTGAACGGATATTTTTTTCCACTATGTATTCATGCCATCCTTTTGGCAGAGGAAAGCCCTAAAGTGTAAAGCCGGCAGACTAAAAATTGTACTTTGGGAACACTGCCTCAAGCTCTTTCCCTCTCAGGCGGACTGTCGGGAAACATGCAGATTTTTTCTTCCTTGATAAACAAATGCTTGCAGAAAAAAAGAGAAAAACAAGGTGATACAGGTAGATTTTTTTGTACCGGCTTTGTTGACAATGAAAATGAAGTTCATTTACATAAGGCAATCACTAATCGGCCATTCCAGGAATATTGTTGTCTAACTATTTGTAATTTGGACAAATTATGTTTTCCGGATGGGATTTTTGCCAGACGGGGCTCTGGCAGCATGACTGCCGCAATTAACTGCCCTGCCTGTTTTGTCAAAATGCCTGCACTCTGCCAGGTGCGGGCACAATGTCAGGAACCAAGGCACAGCCTGCGTCATTTTCCCTGAACCAGGTATGCAGCGGCATAACGCAAAGAGTATGGCGCAGGTTCCGGCAATGTATCCGCTTCATGCACCCCGTTGAAGCGGTTTTTTCGAAGGAGGGGGTATGGCTACTGAACAATGTTGCTGCTGCCAGGGCAACGAAGCTAAAGGCGGAATGACCGCCCCTGCTGCCACAGGAAAGAAGCTTCGCATTGCTCTTGCCGGCAATCCGAACTGCGGCAAAACCACGCTGTTCAACCATTACACAGGCGCCCGCCAGCACGTGGGCAACTATCCTGGCGTGACAGTTGACAGGAAGGAAGGCGAGAAGGTCGTCAAGGGACAGGAACTGACCCTGGTCGATATTCCCGGCACCTACTCCCTGACTGCCTACTCCATGGAAGAGCTTGTTGCCCGCAGCGAGCTGTCCTTCGGCATGGTCGATGCCGTCATCGACATTGCTGATGCGTCCGCCCTGGAGCGCAACCTGATTCTGACAGTGCAGATGATGGAAATGGGCATGCCCGTGGTGCTTGCCTGCAACATGATGGACGAAGCCCGCAAGGCCGGACTCCATATCGACATGAAGCAGCTGGCATCCAAGCTGGGCGTGCCTGTCATGCCCCTGGTTGCCCGTTCCGGCGAAGGCGCAGAGGCCATTCTCGAAAAGGCTGTGGAAGTTGCAAAGCAGGGCCGCCGCGCCCCGCTGCACCTTTCCTACGGCCGCGAGATCGATGCTGCCATCGGGCAGCTGGAAAAGCGCCTTGCAGACGAGAATGCCCTTACAGACCAGTACCATCCCCACTGGACTGCCATCAAGCTGCTTGAAGGCGATACAGAAGTCATCAAGGCCTTCAAAGAGGCAAATCCGAAGCTCTGCGAGGAAGTCCTGGCCGAATGCGCCAAAACATCGAAGCTGGTTAAGGATACGACCCGCATGTCCTGCGAATCCGTGATTACGGATGCAAGGTACGGCTATATCCGCGGCCTCCTCAAGGGATGCGTCACCCAGGACGAAGGCAAGGACCGCCTGGCCTTCTCCGATGCACTGGACAAGGTCCTGACCAATGTTGTCCTTGGCCCCGTCATCATGCTTGCCGTGCTGTACGCCATCTTCTATGTGTCCATTGAATATGGCGCCTATCCCCAGGGCTGGGTTGAAGACCTCTTTGCCTGGATGGCCGATACAGTCGGCAGCCATATGGCCGACGGCGAGCTGAAATCGCTCATTGTTGACGGCATCATCGGCGGCGTGGGCTCGGTCATGTCCTTCGTGCCCCTTATCGCCATCATGTTCATCATGATTGCCTTCATTGAAGACAGCGGCTACATGGCCCGCATCTGCTACATGATGGACCGCATCTTCCGCATGTTCGGCCTGCATGGCGCCTCTGTCATGCCCTATGTCGTTGCAGGCGGCATCGCCGGCGGCTGCGCCATTCCCGGCGCCATGGCCACAAGGACCCTGCGCAGCCCCAAGGAAAAGCTGGCTACCCTGCTGACACTGCCCTACATGCCCTGCGGCGCCAAGGTTCCGGTGTTCCTGCTGCTGATTGCGGCCTTCTTCCCCGAAGATCCCACCACGGCCTTCTTTATCATCCTCATCGCCGGCTGGGTATGCGCCCTGCTTGTGGCCCTGCTGCTGCGCCACACCATCATCAAGGGCGAGTCCACTCCCTTTGTTATGGAGCTGCCTCCCTACCGCATGCCCACTTTGTTTGCCGTGCTCCTGCATATGTGGGAACGCAGCTGGATGTACATCAAAAAGGCAGGTACCGTTATTCTTGCCATTTCAGTGGTCATCTGGGCAGGCCTGAAATATCCCGAGCTTGATCCCGAGGTGTCCGCTCCCTTTGAGAAGAAGATTGAAGAGCTGAATGCCCAGAAGGACGAAGCCCAGGGCAGGGCCGATGAGCTTCAGAAGAAGATGGACGCCCAGTCCGAAGCCGTCATGGCCAAAATTGCCGAACTGGCAGGCACAGATGCCGAGCTTGGCAGGATGAAGTCCGAACTGGACAAGTCCGCTGCCGAGATTGCTGATATGGAGAAGAAGCTCGAAGCCATGGGCGAGGAAGCCGAAGGTGCCGGGGATCTCTCCAAGGATATTGAAAAACTGCAGGCTGAAGCCAGCACCAAGGAAGACGCCATGCTGGCCAGGGCCGGATCCCTGCTTGCTTCCACAGATGCAGAACAGCAGGCCTTTGTCAGCAATTATGTGACCCTGAAGGCTGAAAAGGCCGAGGCCGCAGAACAGGCTGCAACCTTTGAAGGACAGGCCGGCGACGTCCAGAACGAACTTGACGAGCTTGCCCTTAAGAATTCCTACGGCGGCCGCATCGGCATCTTCCTTGAGCCCGTCACCAAGCCCATCGGCTTCAACTGGCAGACCAATATCGCCATTGTTGCCGGCGTGGCTGCCAAGGAAGCCGTTGTTGCCACCCTTGGCACTGCCTACAGCATGGGCGAGGTGGATCCTGAAGAAGCCGAGCCCCTGGCCGAACTGCTGGCCAAGGATCCCGAATACAACAAGGCCGTTGCCATCTCCCTCATCCTCTTCGTCCTGATGTACTCCCCCTGCTTTGTGGCACTGGTTGTCATCAGGGCTGAGGCAGGCGGCTGGCGCTGGCTGGTATTCAGCATGGTCTTCAATACCGTCCTCGCCTACATGGTCAGCTTTGTCGCATTCAGGCTGGCCAAGGCATACTACGGTATTGCCTGATAGTTCTTTGCGGCGGACGGGCGGTATAGCGAGCTCCGCCCGTCCGCCAGGGAACCAGGCAGACTGCATTCAAATTGCGTAATACAGATATCCTTGTCTGTTTATGAGTATGACATTTATTTCAAAAAACGGAGATTTTATCATGAAGAAACTGGTTACTCTGCTTCTGGCAGCCGGTCTTGTTTTTTCAGCATCTACCTCTGCCAAGGCCATTGACTTCAAGGCCAGCGGCGAATGGCTGATGGGCTTTGGCGTCGGTGATTCCAGCCTCGTTGACAGGACCCGCGTTGCTGGCGAGTCCAAAAAGAAGAGCGACTCTAATGACAAGTTCACCGCTGCCCAGCGTATCCGCCTGCAGCTTGAGGCAGTTGCTTCCGAAAACCTGTCCGGCACGGTCCTTTTCGAGCTGCTTGAAACGACCTGGGGCAAGGCTGAAAACAGCGGCGCCCTTGGTGCTGACGACACAGGCATCGGCGTCCTGAATGCCTACCTCGACTGGGCTGTTCCGGATACAGACCTCAAGGTCCGCATGGGCATCCAGCCTGTTGAGCTTCCCAATGTTGCCGGCGGTTCCTCCATCCTGAACACGGATGCCCTGGCCGCCGTGACCCTGAACTACCAGTTCAATGAAAACGTGGGCGCCACCCTGTTCTGGGGCCGTCCCTACAATGACAA
The DNA here is from genome assembly GCA_963648625.1 of Odoribacter splanchnicus. GTDB lineage: Bacteria > Desulfobacterota > Desulfovibrionia > Desulfovibrionales > Desulfovibrionaceae > Desulfovibrio. The sequence goes on along the minus strand of CAVJEZ010000082.1, from coordinate 2,762 downwards.
CTATGTCGGCACAGGCCGTACCTACCATAAGACCAACTATCTTGATAACGTTGACCTTATTGCCCTGTCTGTCCCGCTGACCTTTGACGGCGTCAGCGTGACCCCCTGGATCATGTACGGCATGATCGGCCAGAATGCCCTTTCTGCCAAGAACGCCGACGATGAATATGTCGGTCCTTCCGACCTGTTTGCCGTCAACGATCCCACTGCCCTTGCCGAGAGCAACCTGCATCTGACAAAGGCCTACGGCAACGCCTTCTGGGGCGGCATTGCCACTGCCCTTACCCTGTGGGATCCCCTGAACATCGAGCTTGACCTGAACTACGGCTATGTCGAGGGCATGGGCAGCTACGACCTGCAGCGCTCCGACGGCATTGTGAAGCGTGCTGACCTCAAGCGCGAAGGCTTCCTGGCCAAGGCCCTGGTTGAGTACAAGATGGACTGGGGCACCCCCGGCATCTTCGGCTGGTACGGCACCGGCGATGACGACAATCCGAAGAACGGCTCCGAGCGCCTGCCTTCCGTGGAAGCCAAGGGCAACTTCACTTCCATGATGGGCGATGACAACTACGGCTGGGGCTCCAACGGTTCCTGGTACGACATGACCCTGAACTATGCCGGCACCTGGGGCGTCGGCCTCCAGATCAAGGACATGTCCTTCCTCGAAAACCTGTCCCACACCTTCCGTGTTGCCTACTGGGCCGGCACAAACTCTCCCAGCATGGCCAAGTACGCTTCCTCCCCCGTCTCCTGGAACAACCAGCTTGACGATTCCACTTCCGACAGCCTGTATCTGACCACTATGGACAGCCTGCTGGAATTCAACCTCATCAACAAGTACCAGATGTACGAAAACTTTGAGGTGAACCTGGAACTCGGCTACATGGTCAACTTCTTTGACCATGACACCTGGAAGAAAGCCAATCACGGCAGCTGCGACACCTACGAAAACCGCGATGCCTGGAAGGCCCAGCTGATCTTCGCCTACACCTTCTAGTCCTGACTTTCCCTCAATTGCTCATAAGGAGGGGTGCTTTAGGCATCCCTCCTTTTTTGATGCCATTGGCAAGGCCTTCAGCCTCAGGGGCCGGCATGCAGCGGACAGGACAAAAACGGACCTGCTTACAGGCATGAGGCAAGAAAAGAGCCCCGCAGCCGCCAGGCTGCAGGGCTTTCTCTTTGCTTAAATATGGCCAGGCTACTCATCGCCTGTATTGTCGTCTCTCTTTTCGTTGATGCGGGAGCGGAGCTTGCGCGAAAGCTTGAACGTTGCCACAACACGCTCTGTCAGGACCATCTTTTCGCCTGTTTTTGGGTTGCGTCCGGGGCGGGGCTGCTTGAGCTTTGCCTCAAACTTGCCAAAGCTTGAAATCAGGACCGCCCTGTCTTCCACAAGGCCTGCCTTGATAAGCCCGATAAGGCTTTCCACGCATTTCCTGGCATAATCAACAGTGAGTCCCGTGGCCTCTCTGACATTGTCTACAATATCAGCCTTTACCAGTGTGCGACCTGTCCTGATCGTGGCAGGTTTGCGCCTAACCTTCATAGTCACCAGCAGTCCTCCTTGATATGCGCTGTTTCCTAAGTCTAGTAAGTTTGTCTTATTTGAAAAAAAAGTCAAGCAATAAAACGTATTAGCTCAGGTTCAGCCCCTGTCCGGCACTGCAGAAAGGGGTGCCGGGGGATGCTGGCAGAGGGCAGAAAATGGCAGCTTTTTTTGCCTGTTTTTACTACTTGTCCCTGCCTGCGCTGTCGTCTTTGTTTGCGTCTCCATCCCTGCTGTAGGTAACAGAGACCTGTTCCAGGTGCGGCTGCATGACTGTCATGCCGTCAGGTATGCGCAGATGTACAGGCAGTTCCTGGGTTTCGTTCTCATCCATGTCAGCAGGCGGTATTACGGTCAGCTTGAGCATGTTAAGGTAGGACTTGCTTTTGGCAAGAGCCTCGGGAACTTCCAGCTTGAAGACAGCTTCCTCAGGGACAATCTTGTAATTTTCCGGTGTCTCAGAGGCAACGGCTACCTGGTATTTCTGTTCTACAACTACGCGCCTGCTGGTGATGGTGTAGCTTGCCTGGACATTGCTGGGTGTCACCGTAACCAGCCCCGGCGCATCAAGCGACAGGGACTGCTGCGTGACTGTTCCTGTTTTCCTGGTATCAATTTCCAGGGGCACGCGTATGCTGGAAAGGTCGCCGACAATGCTTTCAGGCCCCCTCACAGTTACAGAGGATGGCGTAATTTTGACATTAGTGACCGTGACTGCGCCCTTGCGAAGATTGGAGATAAGATCGGCCTGGACAGGCATGGTCCGTTCAAGCACATGGTCTGCCTTGAGCACAATGCGCGGCGGCTGCACGTCCAGGACGTCAAAGGCCCTGTAATAGCCGGACAGCTTTTCCGCAGTAAAGGGAACGATGGTTACGCCCTTTTTGATGTGGGACAGATCAATCTGCTGGCGCGGATGCTGCGTTATGGTGCCGCGGAGCAGGGCCTCCGGGCCGCGCAGGCGCACGGTTATTGTCCTTATCAGGCCGTCTGTGACAATCAGGTTCTTGGGAATGCCGATATAGTCTATGCTGACATCTATCTGCATCTCTATCCTGTCCCTGATGCTGACCATGTACCACAGGGCTGTCGCAATGACGACAGACAGAAGGATTGAGAGAAGATGCAGGACAAAGCCTTTCTTTTTTGTATTAGACAAGCTCATTGAGGGCACTCCTCAATTTTGACGAGGTCAGGTTGCGTATGAGTATGCCCT
>CAVJEZ010000081.1:0-8326 GCA_963648625.1 Odoribacter splanchnicus | reverse complement strand
GGATAAACTCGCCAACATGCTTGGGATCGTCCTTTTCATTGACAGTCTCAGTCTCGCCAATCCTAGCCAGGCGCTTGAAGGCAAATTTCAGGGGGCAGTGCAGGTAGTCATCCAGAAGCGACGGAGAGAGCGGGATGGAAAGAATATCTTCCAGCGCCTCCCTGACTTTTCCTTCAACCCTGATGCTTCTCGGGGACGGGTTCATGGGCGTGATGCGGCATTCTGCCTGCCTGAGCGGCTCTGTCCCGCCTGCAAAAATTTTGCCTGCCTGCTTTTCCAGCTGCCAGATGTACTCTTCCACGTAGCGGCTGCGGACCTTCTTGCCGTCAAAGAGCAGGCTGTTGCTGACGCCTTCCTGCCAGTAGAAAAAGACCTCGCCTGAACACTGGCAGAGGCGCATCACGTTTTCCGCAGTGCGGCTGTCTTCTTCATTGAGGGCTGGAAGCCCCAGCAGGGCCCGCAGGGAGTCAGGCAGAAGGGGATCGCGCTTTCTGGCGCCAGGCAGCCTGTCGTCCGTGGCTTCGGGTATAAATACCTTGTCAAAGCTTATGAGCGAGGCCTCGGAGAGGCTCATGACCATGATTTCGGCCTGGCCTGCATCCTGCCTCGGCGCAAAGGCTATGTGCTCTGCCAGGCTGAGCCTGCCAAAAAGGTGCGCAAGCGTCTGCAGCGAGAGCTTTTCATGAAGCATGAGGCAGTGCTGCATGGACGGCAGCAGGCTGTGCTCCATATGGAAGAGGGCTTCCATGTCCAGTGGCGATGTCTGGCGCAGCAATTCCCCGTGTTCCTGTATATAGGAGCAGAGCGTCTGCAGGGCATTTGCCAGGCCTGCAACGGAATCAACATTGTCAAAGCCACTGACTACGACGTCAAGAAGCTCCCTCATGGCTTCAGCCTCGTCCTCGCGATCTGCAAAGGAACCTTCCAGAATGTCGTCATAGGGATTGACAAAGCGCTGCCCCTGCATGAGCGCGGCACGGTAATGCCGTATGGCAGGCTGCATGGATGTGCCGTCAGCAAGGCAGAGGCTGCCCAGGATGCTTGCATCCAGGACGTTTGCCAGCTCCTTCCAGTGGTAGCGCCTGCTTTCGTCGCGCAGTTCCTGCAGGGCAAGGCAGGCCTCCACAAGCCGGCACAGCGCCGTTTCCTGTATGGGCAGGCCTAGGGCTATTTCAAGGCGGCCTATCTTGTCATGCGGCACATGGTGCAGCACCGGCATGAGCATGGACGGATCGGGCAGGATGACGGCGCATCTCTCGTCATCTCCGGCACCCTTAAGGTTTTTGTGCAGTTCGCCAAGCTGGGAGTGCAGGTCATAGCCTGCAAAAAAGTGCATTTTGCCGGCTGGAAGGGCGGCGACGCCTTTGTCGTTCAGGATGTCGTCCGCGGCAGGCTCTGCCCCGGCCTGCCAGCTGTTCATCCAGTCAAGGTGCCTGAAAGCGCTCCAGTGCAGGCCCTTTTTATGCTCATTGAGAAGGCAGGGATCCGTATGCAGCACTATCCTTGCCCCGTTCTGCCACAGGGCCTTCAGCATGGCTTCCTCGGCCTTTGTGGTGCAGTGCTGCACAAGGATGTAGACAGGCCTCTGCTTTGAGGGCGCAAGCCCTTCCGGGACAGGGACGCCTTCCTTGATATTTGCGTACACGTCCCGGGCCATGGTCCCGCCGGTGGAGAGCCCGTGTTCTTGCAGAAGGCCAAGGTACTCTGTACCCGTTTCTCCCAGGACGGAGAGCAGGCGCCTGGCAGCAGGCAGGACCTCGCCTTCGCAGGCGTCTATATCCTGAAGCTCAAGGCCGTTGGCAAGCAGCTCGTCAATAAGAGCGGTTATCTGCTCGCCCCAGGGCAGGAAGGCGTCCAGATCCATTTGGGCAAGGACGTCGCAGACATCGCCTGTATCGCTGTCTATGGCCTTTGCCTTTCTGGCAATGGTATGGAGAAGCCAGATTTTGTCATAGAGGGAGGCCTCCTCTGTCTGTGTCTTTGCAACAGAGGCATGCCACAGGGCAGCGGCTTCCCTGAGCGGCAGGACGGACGGCAGAATGTGCGCCTTTTTGTCGCCGGCAAAGCAGGCGTTGAGATATTTGGCAAAACGGAACGTAGGCGTAATGAGCAGGGGAATTTCGCCTGCTGCATGGTGCGTGCAGAGGTAGTCTTTCAGTGCGGGGATAAAGGGCCTGTTCCAGGAAAAAATGAGAAAGGGGCTTGGCATGGCTTGTCCTTGCAGTCTGTATCTTCTGGCGTCTTGTAATGCGCTTGTTTGTGCTTGCAGTCCTAACTTACAGTCCTTGCTGGCAGAGCTTCTGCATGGCGAGTGCAAAGCCTTCCTCGTCCAGCAGGACGGAATGGGCTTTGGGGCCTGCAACTTTCGTGTCCGCAAAGCCTGAGCCGTCAGGCAGCACGATGTGCATGCTTTTGCGCTTGAGGTAGACCACGATGCCTATGGCGCCTTCAGTACTGCTTCCTCCGGCTTCGGCCAGGGCGGCAAGGTAGTTTCTGACCTGCCTGTGGTGATCAGCCATGTACTCGTCGTCCGTAATGCCTGTCTTGTATTCAAGTACCAAAGGATGTTTTCCCTGGTGCTTGTTGTCAGGAATATAGAGGTCCATGCGCAGTATTTTGCCCTTTCTGGCCAGGCCCTGCTCTGGGAGGCACCCTGCAAGCCAGCCAAAGCGCTCAGCCTGGTCCATGAACCAGCCGATTTCCCCGCGTATGCGGCCAAGGAAGCCTTCCTGCTCTGCAAGGAAGGGATTTTTGCGTGCGCGCTGCATGATCACATGCTCTGTCTGCTCTGCATCAGGGACAGGGCCTTCATGGGGCAGGCGGGCCAGGTCTTCCAGGCAGGCATGGATAAAGATGCCTTCCTCCCTGGCCATGTCCCTGGGATGGCTCTCTTCCATGTAGGCATAGTTCAGCTTCATCTCAGGCATCCAGGAAAGGGGATGCCAGATATGATCCTCTACCAGGCCATCTCCTGCCAGGGGATCAGCCGGGGATGGGCTTCCAGGACCGGCTTCTTTGCCGCTGCAGTCTTTTGCCGCAGCCACTGCCTGGCTTTCCGCTGGCTCTTCGCCTGCTTCCTGTCCTCTATCCTCTCCGGGAGCATGCCCCCCGGTCTCGTGCAGAACATCCTCTTCCAGGTCTGCAAAGGACATGGTGCGGGCAATATCAGCTGTCTGGTCCGCTGCCTTTTCAAGCAGGGCTTCCAGCAGTTTGCCGTCTCCCTCAGCTTTTTCGCTGGTGAAAAGAAAGAGCTCTTCCTCTGCCCTTGTGCAGGCCACATAGAAGTTGTTTATGCTTTCAAAGGCCTCGCGCAGTTTTTTATAGCCGCAGGCAGGGAACTGCGCTGTCAGCCTGCAAAGGGATCGCACAGGCTCTGAAGCACCCTTTGGCAGGTATTCCACCAGGGAGAGCGGCGCCTGGTTGTTTTTTCTGCTGCTTGTCTTGGGGACAATGACAACCTTTGCCTGCAGGCCCTTGGCCTTGTGGACAGTCATGATGCTCACGGCATCAAGCTCCCTTGGCATGGGCAGCTTTTCCTCTGCTCCGTGCTCGGCCCAGTATTCCAGGAAGGCTGAGGCTGACTGCAGACCCTTGCGCCTGCAGGAGGAGAGAACTTCCAGAAAGCGCCTGAGGAAGGGGGCTGCTTCTGGCTCATGCCTGTATACGCCCATATGCCTGTACCAGTCGGATACAAGGTCATAGGGAGGCAGTGTTTTTCCGGCCTGCATGAGCGGTTCAAGCACCATCTTCCATTCTTCGGGATGGGTGTTCTTCCAGAGGATGTACAGCGGAATGCTGTCCGCCTGTCCGTTCTTTTTCCGGCCGTTCTGCCTGGCAAGCTTTAAGAGCTCCACGTCGTCAAGGCCGCACACAATGCCGGAGTCCGGCTCGGGCAGCCTGAAAAGCGATCCTGTCATCATGGTCCAGAAGGCAATGTCGTCTTCAGGCGTGCACAAAAAGGACAGCATGGCCACGGTCTGCACGATGAGGGGGTGATCGGCCAGAAGCAGGCTGTTTTCCGTAATGACCGGTATGCCCTTTGAGGACAGGTGCCGCGCTATCTCCATGGCATCCCTGTTTTTCCTGACCAGCACCAGAAAGTCTGACCAGGGACGGCCTTTTGCATGCCCTTGTTCCACCAGGATCCCGGCTGCCCTGGTCTGGCTGTCTGCAGCATCGGCTTCAGCATCGGCTTCCTGCTCTGCAAAGCTGACAATGACGACCCTGCCGCCGTCCTTTGTTTTAGCGGCTTCCTGCTGGGCAGCTCCGGCATAGGCCCTTGCCACCTTGCCGGCCATATAGTCCAGCACGGTCTGGTCAGGCGCTTCGGGGACAATGCCGGGTATTTCCCTGCAAAGGGCAGCGGCGCTTTTCTGGCTTTTGTCAGAAAAGGCCCTCAGGAGCACCTCTGCACAGAAGTCCTTGTCCTCAAGCGGGCTGAAGAGCTCATTGTTGAAGCGGATGATTTCCTTTCTTGAGCGCCAGTTGCTGTCCAGGGTGCGCCTTTCTGCCTCACCGGTGTCAAGCAGGCAGGTGAGCTCCCTTTCGTCTGCTATATCGTCAAAAAGCTGGGAGTCGCCGCCGCGGAAGCCGTATATGGCCTGCTTGACATCGCCAACCCAGGTAAAGGAGCCGCCCTTTGAGAGCGCTTCCACCACAAGGGGGCGCAAAGCTTCCCAGTGATCCCGGCTGGTGTCCTGGAATTCATCGATGAGGAAGTGGCTGATGTCCGTGCCCAGGCGGCACAAGGCATCGGAGACGCCGTATTCCCCTGACAGGATTTCCTGTACCAGCAAGGGGATGCGGTCATTGAAGATCTGGCCCTGTTCCTGGACGTTGTCCTGATAGCGTTTGAAAATTTCCCTGGCCAGGGCCAGGACGGACGCATGGTATCTGGTCTGCTGGTACATGGATTCCAGGCAGAGAAAGTCCTGTATGCTCTCCTGTATTGCCAGGAAGGCGTCTTCAGCTTCCTGCGAGAAGGCGCTTTTCTTTGTGACCGGGACTGTGTCCCTGTACCAGTAGGCCGACTTGAAAAGATCCTGCCTGATGCGCAGCCTGGCGTATGCAGAAAGCGGGACTTCAGGGCATTCATCAGCCGCAGGCACGCTGTCAGGGGACAGGTACTGCGGCAGTCCCAGGCTGTCGGTGAAGAAGAAATGCACCTGCGTCAGGGCATTCAGAAATCTCTTGTCGTAGACAAGGAAGTCCTGCTCCCCGGCAGGCCTTCTGCCGCTGGCATAGAGGAGCACGGAGAGGTTTTCAAACAGCTTTTTGCGCAGGGCAGGCAGAACGCCGCCTCCTTTGCTTGTCAGGAAATATTCAGGCTCTGCCAGGTTATCAAGGCTTCCCCTGATGAGCAGGGGCACAAGCTCGTTCAGCTTGCCCAGGATGGTGTCGTGGGAAGAGAACTTGCTCTGCTCGCCATGGACCACGATGTCATGGCAGACGTTGCGGATAAGTTTTTGGGCCTCGGTGCTGCCAAGCCAGGCCTCGTTGGAAAACTGCTCCCAGTAGATTTTGAGGATGTCCTCGGTGGCAAAGGCAGGCGTGAAGTCCGGCGGAATGCCTAATGAGAGTGCCGACATGCGCACCAGAAGGCTCAGCAGGGAGTCTATGGTCGAGATGTTGAGGCTTGCCCTGTCGCGCAGGATGCGCTCTATCCAGCGCGCGGCATCCCTCTGCGTCATGAGGGGATCTTTTTCAAGGCCCAGTGCCGCCTGCTTGAGCATCAGAATGACGCGGTCCTGCATTTCCTGGGCTGCGGCATTGGTGAAGGTGATGGCCATGATGCTGCGCCAGTCGCCGGCATCAGTGGCAGTCTGGCATTGAGAAGCATCTGCGGCATCTGCGGAATACTCGGAAGGAATGGTTCCTGATTTGCTGCATGAAGAGAGCGTTTCAAGAAAGGACCTTGTCAGCGTATAGGTTTTACCTGAACCGGCCGAGGCTTTGATCTGCTTCATCTGGGGCATAGCGTACTCCGCTGCAATGTTGTCTTGTCCTGCCATGTTTTTACGGGACTTGTTACGGGATTGGTCACGGGATTTGTCACGGGTACAGGGCCCCGCAAAGGCATGTCCGAAGCGGAAGTTTTTATGCTCCGGGTGTCTTTGGGATGCCTGGCACGGTTCCCCGTTTTCATTTTTATATGTGGTATGCAGGGATACTTACAATGCTCATAAAGGGCAGGGGAACCGTATTTCCCTTATAGCGCAGGCAGGCAGCAATGGCCAGGAAAATACTGCCTTTGCCTGCAAAAGGCCCCCGGCCGTGCCGGCCAGAGGCCTTTTAATGGATTTATCCCTGCATGCCCTTGAGCATGCCCTGGCCTGTGGACTCAAGCACGGCGCGCCAGATCTCGGAATTGAGGTTGAGATGGCGGCGTTCGCGGGTGACAAGATCCATGGGCAGGTGCACGTACCTGTCCTGTATCTTGGCAATGACAACGCCGGTCCTGCCGGCCATGGCGGCATGCACGGCATACTGCCCCAAAAAGCCGCAGTAGACCTTGTCGTTGGCCATGGCAGGGACTGAGCGGATGATGTAGCTGGGGTCAATGTACTTGATGGCCGTCTCTATGTCCTTCTCCTTGAAATACTCCTTTATGCGGTGCTTCAGGAAGGAGCCGATGTCGCCCAGTATCTTGTTGCCTGATGCGTCCGTGCCCTCTGTTTTTGGCAGCAGGTGCTGCCCGGCGCCTTCTGCCACCACTATGACGGCATGCCCCCTGTCGCGCAGGCGCTCTTCCAGTGCAGGCAGCAGGCCGCCTTCTCCTTCAAGCGTAAAGGAGGCCTCGGGCACAAGCACGAAATTGACTTCCTTCATGGCCAGGGTGGCCAGGGCTGCGATAAAGCCTGAGTCGCGGCCCATGACATTGACGATGCCTATGCCGTTGGGCACGCCCATGGCCTCGATGTGGGCGCAGCTGATGGCTTCCGTTGCCTTGGAGACGGCTGTCTCAAAGCCGAAGGACTGCGGGATGAAGCTGATGTCGTTGTCTATTGTCTTGGGTATGCCCACAACGGCAATCTTGAGGCTGCGGCGGCTGATTTCCTCGTAGATGGCCTTGCCGGCGCGCATGGTGCCGTCGCCGCCTATGATAAAGAGCATGCAGATGTTGTTGCGCTCCAAAGTGTCCACAATCTCGGACGGAGCCTGGGGTCCGCGCGAGGATCCTAGGACAGTGCCGCCGAACATGTGGATGTCCTTGACGTTGTCGCAGGTCAGCTCCTTGTGGCGGTAGCGGTATTTGGGAATAAAGCCCTGCAGGCCGTAGCGTATGCCTATGGTTGCCGCCATGTTGTAGCCGTGGTGGGCTTCCATGACTATGGCCCTGATGACGTCGTTGAGGCCGGGGCAGAGGCCGCCGCAGGTGACGATGGCAGCCTTGGCCTGGAAGGAGTCAAAATAGATGTGCCTGCGCGGGCCTGCTGTCTCAAAGTCCAGCATGAAGGGCTCTTCAATCTGGGCGCAGAGGTTGCTGTCTGCAATGATGGGCGTTGTCTGGTCATCGGCCCAGACCCTGTAGGCAAGGGGTGACTCTATCTTGCAAGGGCCCAGGGTGGCGATGGTGGTGTCGATATTTAGGAGATTCTTTGTTGTCATGGCCTGGTCTGATCCTTTTTGATGCGGCTTTGGTCCGTATCTGCCGGGCTTAAAAGCAATGCCTGGCATGAGCCGGACTGATGCCTGCTTGTACATCAGAAGAATGTTAGAAGGATGTCTCAAGAATGGCGGAAGTATATACGGCAAGAGGCACTGGAAGCAAGAGTGCCGCAAGCGTGGACGGCGGCGCTTTTGTGGCGTTTTTTTAGTCTTTTTGCGCACTTTTTGCGGCCTTGGGCATACATTGACAAAAAGACGGCCGTGGGCGAAAAGAAACCACCATTTTATCCTCTGTTTCAAGGCGAACTTCACCATGCCCATCATTGGCCTCAGCTTTCACAAACTTGTCCAGGTACAGTACTTTCAGAGCGCGGAGATACCGCCTCTGAAGACAGAGGTTATTGCCGACCTGGACCAGGGGCAGATTCTTGCAAAGGTTGTCGCAGGACCGCTTGAAAAGGCCCCCGCCGGAGCAGGGGAAGTATTGCCTCTAGTCATGCGCCCTGCCGGTGATGCCGACTACGAGCAGATAAGGGCCAACGACGAGCTGGCCGCCCAGGCCGGCGCCTTCTGGAAGGAGAAGGTCGGGCAGCGCAGCCTGGACATGAAGCTTGTGGACGTGGAAGTCTATTATGACCGCAGCAAGATCATCTTTTACTTTACGTCCAACTCGCGCATTGATTTCAGGGAGCTGGTCAAGGACCTTGTCCATGAGTAC
>CAVJEZ010000080.1:0-8344 GCA_963648625.1 Odoribacter splanchnicus | reverse complement strand
ACATGAAAAAACTTTTGGCAATTGCCGCTGTCCTGGCCGCAATGCTTGTGGCCGGAGCAGGCCAGGCATGGTCGGCTGAGACCTTCAAGCTGGGGCTTATGTGTCCTGTAACAGGAAAATGGGCTTCTGAAGGCATGGATATGAAGAACATCGTCTCCATGCTGGTTGACAAGGCCAACAAGGATGGCGGCTTAAACGGCCGTACCATCGAGCTTGTCATCGCTGATGATGCAGGCGATCCCCGTTCTGCCGCACTGGCTGCCCAGAAGCTGGCCTCATCCGGTGTTGCCGCTGTTATCGGCACCTACGGCTCTGCTGTCACCGAAGCCAGCCAGAATATCTACGACGAGTCTGAAATCGTGCAGATAGGCACAGGATCCACCAGCATCCGCCTGACTGAAAAGGGCCTGCAGTACTTCTTCCGCACCTGTCCCAGGGACGATGCCCAGGGCGAGGCCGCAGCCAAGATTATCAAGACCAAGGGCTATGCTTCCATTGCCCTCCTGCACGACAATTCCTCCTATGCCAAGGGCCTTGCCGAGGCAACCCAGGAGGCTTTGAAAGGCTCTGATGTCAAGATTGTGTTTTTTGACGCCCTGACCCCTGGCGAAAGGGACTATACGGCTACCCTGACCAAGCTCAAGGCTGCCAACCCCGACTTTATCTTCTTCACCGGCTACTATCCCGAGACCGGCATGCTTCTGCGCCAGAAGAAGGAAATGGGCTGGGATGTGCCCATGATGGGCGGCGATGCCTCCAACCATGCCGACCTGGTCAAGATTGCCGGCACAGCGGCTGCCGAAGGCTATTTCTTCGTCAGCCCGCCTCTGCCCCAGGACATGGATACCGAGACAGCAAAGACATTTCTTGCCGACTTCAAGAAGACCTACAACAGCCTGCCCGTCTCCGTGTGGGGCGTGATGGCAGGGGATGCCTTCATAGCCATTGCCGATGCCGTCAAGGCCGGCAATGCCACAGGGCCTGATATTGCAAAGTTCCTGCACGGCGCCAAGGACCTGCACGCCATAACCGGCGACATGGGGTTCAACGAGAAGGGCGACCGTGTCGGCGACTTCTACAGGATTTATACTGTCAGGCAGGACGGCTCCTTTGTGCTTGAGCCCAAGCTGTAATCTGCTATTTTTCTGACCGCCAGCCTGTGCAGGGAGGAGAACAGACGTTCTCCTCCCCTGCGCTTTTTTCATGTAAGACAGCGTATGGACTTTTTTGTACAGCAGCTTCTCAACGGACTGGCCGTGGGCGGCATTTATGCCCTGGTAGCGCTTGGCTACACCATGGTCTACGGCGTTCTGAAGCTTATCAACTTCGCCCATGGCGATCTTTTTGCCATAGGCGCCTATCTGGGACTGACCCTGCTGGTTTCCTGCCACTTCGCCACAATGATGGAGCCATGGCTCGCCGTGCTCTGCGTCTTTGTGCTTGTGGCAGCCATGGTTGCCCTTATCGGCTACCTGCTTGAGCGCGTGGCCTACCGGCCGCTGCGCAATGCCGGCCGTCTGTCCGCTGTCGTCTCTGCCCTGGGCGCATCCATTTTCTTTGAGAATGCGCTCATGCTCATCTACGGGGCCAGGGTCTTTGTCTATCCGGACTTTCTGCGCCCGGACTTTACCATCAACATCCTGGGCTTTTCCATACCGGGCATGCGCATCCTGGTCATAGCAGTGAGCGTGCTCCTCATGGTCGCCTTGCAGGCCTTCATGCTGCACACAAGGACGGGTTCTGCCATCAGGGCCGTGGCCATTGACCAGGGAGCTGCCAGGCTCATGGGCATCAATGTCAACCGCATCATTTCCCTGGTCTTCCTCATAGGCCCTGCCCTTGGCGGCGCAGCCGGCATCCTGGTGGGCATCTACTATGGGCAGATAGATTTTCTTATGGGCTGGTCGTATGGCCTGAAGGCCTTTACGGCAGCCATCCTTGGCGGCATAGGCAACATCCCGGGCGCCATGGTCGGCGGCCTTCTGCTTGGCGTGGTTGAAGCGCTGGCCTCAGCCTATGTGGCCGTGGCCTGGAAGGATGCCGTGGCTTTTGTGGTGCTTATCCTTATCCTCATCGTCAGGCCTACCGGGCTTCTGGGTGAGCGCACGGCGGACAAACTATGATGCTTGGCAGCAAAAATCTGCGTCTTGCGGCTTCAGCCCTGCTTGGCATTCTTATAGCCGTCCTGCCGCTTTTCCTTAATTCCTACTGGACGGACGTCTGCGTAAGCATCGGCCTCTATGCCCTGCTTGCCCTGTCTTTGAACATCATCCTGGGCCAGGCCGGCATTTTCCATATGGGGCATGCCGCCTTTTATGCCATAGGCGCCTATACAACGGCCATCCTCAACACCATGTTCTCCTGGCCCATATTCTGGACTATGCCCCTGGCAGGCATTATGGCCGGCCTTGTGGCCCTGGTCGTGGCCAGGCCCATTATCCATCTGCGCGGCGACTACCTGGCCATTGTGACCATAGGCATAGTGGAGATTGTGCGCATAGCCCTGGTCAACGACATATTTGGCATCACCGGCGGATCCAACGGCATTTTCGGCATAGGGCGCCCCAGCATAGCCGGCTTCCGCATCGCCAAGAGCATTCACTTTTACTACCTTGTCTGGGGCATGTGCGGCATATCCGTGCTCCTGTTCCACTTCCTGTGGCATTCGCGCCTGGGACGGGCCCTGAACTACATCAAGGCAGACGATGTGGCAGCAGAAGGCTGCGGCGTGGACGTGGCCTACTACAAGCTTGTCGCCTTTGTGCTGGGCGCCTTCTGGGCCGGCATGGTGGGCACTGTGTACGCCGCCAAGATGATGACCATTGCTCCTGCTTCCTTCAACTTCATGGAGTCCGTCATTATCTTTGCGGTCGTGATTCTTTCCGGAGGATCCCATCTGGGCGTTCTGGTCAGCGCCTTTCTCTTCATCGGCCTGCCCGAGGTCATGCGCTCCCTGACGGAATCGCGCATGCTTTTCTTCGGCCTGGCCATGATGCTGATGATGGTCTGGCGCCCGCAGGGGCTTTTGCCGCCCCTGGCGCGCAGCTATGACAAGATTGTCAGCAGGATTTGCAAAGAGCGGGAAGCAGAGGGAGAAAAGTAGGCATGGCCTGTGTCCAGGAGAAGAACGCCGGTACTGGCGGAAAAGACGTGCTGCTCCGTGTTGCGGACATGACCAAGATATTTGGCGGTCTTGTGGCGCTCAACGAGGTGGACTTTACGGTGGAGCAGGGAGCCGTGGTCGGCCTGATCGGACCCAACGGGGCCGGCAAGACGACGGTCTTCAACTGCATCACCGGCAACTATGTGCCTGAAAGCGGCGACATCTTTTTTGAAGGAAAAAGCATACGCGGCAAAAAGCCGCATACGGTTGTGGAACTGGGCATAGCCCGCACCTTCCAGGCCATCAGGCTGTTCGGCACCTTGAGCGTGCTGGAAAACGTGCTGGCAGGCTGCCACTGCCGCTTAAAGTCCGGCATTCTGGCATCGCTTCTGCACACGCCCGCCCAAAGGGCCGAGGAAGAGGCCGCAGTCAGGCGCTGCATGGACGAGCTGCGCTTTGTGGGGCTTGAGCACGTATGGAAGGAAGAGGCAGGCAGCCTTGCCTATGGCAGCCAGCGCCTTCTGGAAATAGCCAGGGCCCTGGCGTCAGACCCCAAGCTGCTGGTGCTGGACGAGCCTGCCGGCGGCATGAACGACCAGGAAACCGTGGCCCTGGTGGACGTTATCAATGCCATCCGCGACCGCGGCATCACCGTCCTTCTTATCGAGCATGACATGCGCCTTGTCATGCAGGTCAGCGACAAGCTGGTGGTGCTTGAGCACGGTTCCCTCATTGCCCAGGGCGATCCTGCTTCCGTCCGCAATGATCCCAATGTCATCGAGGCCTACCTGGGCACCGATGACAATGACGAGGTCTATTAGCATGGCACTTCTTGAAATTGAAAATCTTCGTGTAAGCTATGGCCGCGTAGAAGTGCTGCACGGACTGTCGCTGCATGTGCATGAGGGCGAGATTGTAACCCTGCTTGGCGCCAACGGCGCAGGCAAGAGCACCACGCTCCTGTCCATCAGCCGCCTTGTGGATGCCTCCCAGGGAACGATAATGTTTGACGGCAAGGATCTGCGCAAGTACCAGAGCCATGAGGTTGTCGGGCTTGGCGTTGCCCAGTCTCCGGAAGGCCGGCGCGTCTTCGGCACCATGAGCGTGGAAGAAAACCTGCTTATGGGCGCCTTCCTTGTCAGAAATGTCCATCAGCGCACGCACACCCTGCGCTGGATATACGAGCTCTTCCCGAGGCTTGAGGAGCGCTCCCAGCAGATGGCAGGCACCTTGTCAGGCGGCGAGCAGCAGATGCTGGCCATAGGCAGGGCTTTGATGGCCCAGCCAAGGCTCCTGCTTTTGGACGAGCCCTCCCTGGGGCTTGCGCCTTTGCTGGTGAAGAATATTTTCAAGACCATACGGCGCATCAGCCAGAACGGCGTGACTGTCCTTTTAGTGGAGCAGAATGCCAGGGCTGCCCTGAAGCTTGCCAGCCGCGGCTATGTCCTTGAAGTCGGCAATGTCGTCATGCAGGACAAGGCCCAGAACCTGCTTGCCAATCCTACGGTCCGCGAGGCCTATCTGGGCGGCTGATTGTACGGCCCGGTCCTTTTTGTTTTCCAAAAGAAAAGCCCCTCTCCTTGAAGCAAGGAGAGGGGCTTGTTGGTCTTATGAAAAAAGCTTAGGCGAGCTGGCTCAGCAGGGTTTCCTTGATGGAATCAATGGTGCCTGCACCGTCCAGTTCGATGTACTTGGTTTTGCCTTCGGCAGCCAGCTTCTTGTAGTAGTAGGCAGCGGCCAGTGTGCCGTCAACGGTGTTGTAGTAAATGTCGTGGCGCTTGTTGATGGCAGCCTCGTCCTGGTCGTCGGCACGGGTGGTCAGATCGCCACCGCACACGCGGCATTTGTCGCCGTTGGGCTTGATGGGATCAATGAAGATGTTGTTGGGATGGTTGTTGTTGTTCTTGCAGAGGCGGCGGCCCATGATGCGGTTGCGGGCAATCTCGCGGTCCAGCTTGATTTCGATGACGTAGTCAAGCTTGATGTTGGCAGCCTGCAGGGCGTCCCACAGCTTCTCGGCCTGCACCATGTTGCGGGGGAAGCCGTCCAGGAGCCAGCCATTGGCACCCTTGGTCTTGAGGGTGTCGAGGACCATGGGGATGGTGATGTCGTCGGGAACGAGGTCGCCACGATCGATGTAGGCCTTGGCCTTCTTGCCAAGCTCGGTGCCGCCGCCGATGTGTTCACGGAAAATGGCGCCGGACTCGATGTGGGCCAGGTTGTACTTCTGTTTCACAAGCTCGCCCTGGGTGCCTTTGCCGCTGCCGTTGGGTCCGAAAATAAGAATGTTCATGGCGTCCCTCCTCTAAAGAGACCGTTCTGATGTTTATGCCCTTGCGGGGCATTGTATTGCTGTCCCCTGCCGGACAAAGATACGGAGTACAGGCAAGCTTTTCCAGCAGAGACAATATATTAGCTCAATGTCATGTACACTGTACCTGTTGATTGTGTCAAGAAAGCCGTGGCACCTTCCATGGGGTGTAAAAGAAGGGAAAAAGACCAAATTGCAAGGAGTTGTCACTGGTACTGTCATGACAGTCGTTGCTTCTTTTGTGAAAATTTGTACTACCTCTGCATATCTGTGCAAGACTGTTCACGAAAACAAAAGGCCGGCCAGGGTTTTTTCCCGGCCGGCCTTATATCGTATTTGGCTTGTCTTTTAGTTCGTCCCGTAGCCTGAGGGATGTGTCTTATGCCACGTCCAGGCTGTGCGGATAATTTCCTCTATGCCGGCTTTTGGCTTCCAGCCAAGCACGGTCCTGGCTCTCTCTGAGGAGGCCACAAGCCGTGCAGGATCGCCTGGCCTGCGGCCTTCCAGCCTGACCGGCAGCTCATGGCCTGTGACGCGCCTTGCCGCTTCAATCATTTCCAGGACTGAGAAGCCCTGGCCGTTGCCCAGGTTGCAGACTGTAGACGTACCATTTGCCGCAAGATAGTCCACGGCCCTGAGATGTGCATCCGCCAGATCCATGACATGCAGGTAGTCGCGTATGCAGGATCCATCCTTTGTTGGATAGTCTGTCCCGAAAACGGATATATGGGGACGGCGTCCCAGTGGCACCTGCAAAATCAGGGGTATAAGGTGGCTTTCAGGCCTGTGGTCCTCGCCTATACTGCCGTTTTCCAGGGCACCGCCCACATTAAAGTAGCGCAGGATGACGGAACGTATGCCGTTGGCTTCCCCGACCCAGCGCATCATGCGCTCCATGATGAGCTTGCTTTCGCCATAGGGATTGGTGGGATCCTTGGGATCGTCCTCGGCAATGGGAACGGACTTGGGCTCCCCGTATACGGCAGCCGTGGACGAAAAGACCAGCTTGTCCACGTTGTGGCGCACCATTGCCTGCAAAAGCGACAGCATGCCGCCCACATTGTTGTCAAAATACTTCAGCGGCTGGCTCATGCTTTCTGCCACCAGGGAAAAGGCGGCAAAGTGCATGACAGCATCTATCTTGTTTTCTCTAAAGACCCTGTCCAGATCGGCAGCATTGCGCAAATCTCCCTGGTAAAAATGTGCCTCAGGATGCACGGACTCCCTGTGTCCGGTTGCCAGGGAATCCAGGACGACGACCTCGTCGCCGCGCTCTATAAGGGCATGGACATTATGTGATCCTATATAGCCTGCACCGCCTATCACAAGAACACGCATTGTTATTCCTCCTCTCCGTTCAGTTATGCCTGCACATGCCGGCTTCAGGACAGATTGTTTCAGGCCTGCCCGTCTTCCGGCTCATTTGTTTCCGCTGCACCGGCTTCGGCATCGGCCCAGTCAACGGCTTCGTCCGGAGCAGGCATGTGCCATTCGCCGGGCATTGGCGCTGTCAGTTCTGCCCTGTCACCGAGATAGGGGTTAAAGTAGCCGTACCGTATCCAGGGACAAAGCTTGCGCAGCCGCTTCATAAAGGTCCTGAGGCCCATGGAGGGGCCTGTTTCTATGCCGTCCAGCAGGCTCATGTAATAGTCAGGGTCAATGTTGAGATTGCGCCACTGTATCATGCTGACGCCGCATTCCCCGACAAGCCTGGCAAGCTCTGCCAGCTCTTCCTCCGTATCCGTGACGCCGGGGAAGAAAAGCAGGTTCAGCGACACAAAGATGCCGTTGCTCCTGGCCCTGCATATGGATTCCTTCACATCGGCAAAATGATAGCCGCAGGGCCTGTAGTAGCGCAGATAGACTTCTTCCCTGGCACTGTTCAGGGAGACCCTGAGGCTTGTCAGGCCGGCCTTTGCCAGGCGCTCCACGGCATCGGGCTGCGAGGCGTTGGTATTGCAGTTGACCGTTCCCTTGCCGCCCTCTGCCCTGAACATCTCAGTGGCAGCGCACAAAAGGTCAGGGTTCATGAGCGGGTCGCCCTCGCAGCCCTGCCCGAAGGAATAGACAGGCGTTTTCAGCTCGCGGGCGGCATGAATGCGCATGACTTCCGCCACTTCCTCAGGGCTGGGGACAAAGGCCAGCCGGCACTGCGGCGTCACGGCAATGGGCGAGTCTTTTCCCTGCTCTGAAATGCAGCCTATGCAGCGGGCATTGCAGGTCCTTGATGTCGGCAGCGGCGCTTCAAAGCGCCCCAGCGCAAAATTTCTGGCAGCAGGGCAGTCGTAGCGGCGCACGCAGTTGTTGAGAATATGGCCGACCAGGCGGTTTTCAGGATAGGTCTTCAGAAGATGGCGCACATTGTCGTCAATGCGCCTGGCTGAAATGTGCCTGAACTGCTGCCTCTTGTCCTCGTCCACCTTCCTGGCGCAGATCCAGAAGCGCCCCTCGGCAAAGCCCACGGCTCCGTAGGCAAAGAGGGGCAGCATGGGCGCATCTTCATCTGCTTCGTAGGCAGGGTGTGCCGAAAGGGTGTAGGCCGGTGCCGCAAAGGCGGCCACGGCCATGGCCTCATGCTCCACTGTCTCGCCTGTTTCGGGATCCAGGCCGACAGCCCTGCGCCCCGGCAGCAGGAAGAGCTCGCTTTCCTCAGGCAGCGGAGTCAGCTCGTCAGGGCGCGGCGTGCCCCACTGCGCACCCCTGCGCACAACCATGTCGAAATCCGGCTCGTCATAGATATTGCCGTCCTTGTCTGCCACCACAAGGCACGGCTTCAGGTCCTGCCTGTTCTTTTTGCTGCTCATTTTTGTGCTAACCTCGCTGTCCTGCCTCATCGGACAAATCAGACAAATAAAGCCAATTAAACGGCGGTACTTTGCACCAAAAAGAGACTGCGGGCAAGATGCCGGACGTCGCGGCAAAAGGCCTTC
>CAVJEZ010000079.1:3091-8388 GCA_963648625.1 Odoribacter splanchnicus | reverse complement strand
GCATTTTGCCACTGCCTCTGCCTCAGCCTTGCCCAGGGCCTCTTCTGTCTGCTTCAGGGCTTCCTGTGTAGTGGCAAGGGTGTTTTTATGCAGGGCAAGCCTGCCGGCAGCCTTTTCAGCTGCTTCCTTTGCCTTCTCAAAGGCAGACTGGGAAGCAGCAAGGGCCTTTTTTGCACCCTCTTCCACCTGGTCTGCCGTCTTGCCGCCCAGAAGAGCCTTCAGCTCTTCTTCAAGGGCAGAGGCTGCCTTGCTGCGTGCATCTGCTTCTTTCTCAGCCTCTGCTGCCTTTTCCGCAACCAGGGCTGATTTTTGCTGCAAAAGATCAGCCTCGCCCTTAAGCGTGTTCACAGTCTCCTGAAGCTTGGCATGGTCCTGCTCAAGCCTTGTCCTGTCTTCAAGGCGCTTCTTCAATGCGGCCAGAATGTCGCAGGCCTTGTCTTTCCCCTCTTCAAAGCCATAAGTGACAACGGCAGCAAAAAACTCCCTTTGTCCCGCATCACTGGCCTTGCGTGCCTCTTCAAGGCTCTGCCTGCTCTCTTCCGCTTCCTTTTTTGCCGTGTCAGAGGCAAGGCAGGCTGCCTTATAGTCGCCCGAGGCAGCAATATGTTCCTTCTCCTTTGCGGCGAGCGCCTCTGATGCGGCATGCACTGCTTCCTGTCCTGCCCGTATCTGCGCGATAAAGCTGCTGATCTTCTGCCTGGCTTCCCTGGCTTCTGTTTCAGCTTTTTGTGCAGCCAGAAGCATTTGGGCGACAGCTTCTGCCTCAGCAGCATCAGCTGTGCCGGCACTGCTGCCAGTGCCAGCAGTGTTTTCCGGCATGTTCCGCAACTCAGACAGTGATTTTGCCGTATCAGGATGCAGGAAAAGCTCTTCCAACCTGTCGGAAATTCCGACAGGTTCGCTAGACAGCGCCCTGGCCGTATCAAGATGCTGTGCAAGGCCGGGCACGCATGACGATGCCCCGGCATATTGAAGCAGGGCCTGTACTTTGGCAGCCAGCACCGTGGCGTGGGCTGCGCAGGCAGTGCCGGCTTCCTTTTTGCGCAGGGCAAGCTGTTCTGCTTCCTGCATGGCGGCCTTTGCCTCGCCGTCCAGCGTGGCAAGCTTTTTTGCCGAGGCCTTTTCGGCTTTTTCGCATTGCCCAAGAGCCTTTGCAGCTTTTTCAAGCCTGTCAGCAGCATCGTCCTGCCAGGGAAGATTCTGTGCATAGGGATGTTCAAGGGATCCGCACAAGGGGCAGGCGCATCCGTCCTTAAGGCGTGCCCTGTGTTCTTCAAGGCTGGCCAGGATCTTTTGCTGTTCTGTAATGGTGCGTAAGATATCGGCCTTCTCCCTGGCCTCTTCAAGGGCTTGTGCATCGGCGTCATGCAGCCGGGCGGCTTCTTTCTGCTTTTCAGCCAGGGCAGCAGCCTTCTGCATTTTGGCCTCTTCATCGGCCAGTATGCCTGCAAGTGCTTCAAGGCGCCTTGTCCATTCAGCCATGCTCTCAGTGCAGGCTGCCTGATCCTCCTGCAGGCCCTTGAGCATGTCGTCTGTCAGGGACATGCTTCCCTGTATTTGGGCAAGGTCCTTTTCTGCCTCTTCCTTTTTGGCCTTTGTCTCAGTTAAGGCTTCATCTGCCTTGTTCAGGGCTTTTTCATCCTGCATGCGGGCCTTTTCTGCCTCCTTTAAAGCGCTGTCCGCATCCCTGCTCTTCTTTCCGGCAAGCAGAAGCCCCTCTTCTTTTTCTTTCAGCTGTGCCTCCTGTACTTCCAGCGCAGGAATGGCCTGGGCAAGGCCCTTGTCAGAGTCAGTTACTGCCAGCTTTTCAGCAAGGGCCTTTTTATCCTCAAGACATCCTGTCAGCTCTGCTTCCTTTTTCAGCACGGCCTTTTCATGCTTTGCCTTGTCCCCGTCTGCCTGCTTGAGAAGCATTTCGGCCTTTGCCTTTTCTGCCTTTGCCTCTGCAAGCCTTGTTTCCAGGGCGCGTGCCTGCGTAATTTTGGGTGCAAGGGCCTCTGTCTCCTCCCTGCAGGCGTCATGAGCTTTGCTTAGACGCGCCTCTTCTTCCTGTGCCTTTTTCTGTGCTTCTTCCAGGTTGGGGAGCTCTGAAGCCAGCCTTTCTGTCTCCTGCACCTGTTTCTGTCTTGTCTCTTCCAGGGCATGCTGCCTGCCAAAGACGGCATCAAGCAGGGCAGCCTTGTCATCCAGGACAAGCTTCTGCCTTGTACCGGCCATGCCATTGTCTTTCTCTGCGCAGGCATTGTGTCTGTCCCTGGCAGCTTCTGCTTCCTTTTGTGCACTGTCTATGGCGTCAAGCAGGCCTTTTGCCCTGTCGGCTTCCTTCTTTTTGTCCTGCACTGCACTGAGTTTTTCGGACAGGTCCTTCAGCTCGTCTTTTTTTTCAGCAAGCTCCCTGTCTGAGAGAAGCCTGATTTCTTCAAGCCTTGTCTTTGCAAGCTGGTATTCTTCCTTGTACTGCTTTGTCTTTTCAAAGCAGTTCCTGGAAAGCTGTTCGTAGACTTCCGTGCCGGTCATGTCCTGCAGGATGTCGGATCGTTCCTTGGCGCTGGCCTGCAAAAAGCGCGCAAACTGTCCCTGGGCCAGGAGGACGGAACGCTGGAAGGCATCCATGGAAAGGCCTGTGAGCGCTTCAATCCTTTTCCTTGTCTCGTCGATTTTCTCGGACAGGACCTCGTCCACTGTGCCGTCGTTTTTCAGGCTGTAGAGCTTCATCTGCGGCTGCTGCAGCCTGCCGTCCGGCTTCTGCCTTGCCCTTGCCTGCTGCCAGAGAGACTTGTAGCGGCAGCCGTCTATGGTAAATTCCAGTTCGGCAAAGCAGTCGCCGGTGTTCCTGGTCATGGCTTCGTTGCTGCTGGCGCTGACCTTTTGCAGGCGGGGCGTCTGCCCGTAGAGCGCCAGGCAGACAGCGTCAAGCAGGGTGCTCTTGCCTGAGCCTGTCTTGCCTGTGATGAGAAATATGCCGCTGTCAGAGAGGGCGCTGCTGTTAAAGTCTATGCGCCACTCGCCCTTGAGGCTGTTGATATTCCGAAACCGTACTGCATCAAGACGCATACGCTCCCTTCCCCCTTGTAATCCTGTTCTCTGGTGCTGTTTATACCCGTTTTCTGCCTGCTTCCTGCCTTTTGTAGCCGGACGGCCTTAAGCTCTATTCTGCCGCATCAGGGCTGCATGGCTTCCGGGCCTGATGCTAATGCTCCGGCATCATCCGTGCTGCCCTGATCTTCGCGGTCTTCCGGGGCTTCCTCATTGCCCAGTTCAGAGGCAAGCTGCTGAAAAAGGGACCGCATCATGTCCTTCTGGTCGTCTGCCACCTGGTAGCTCTCAAGCATAAGCTCAAAGACATCCGCAGGCTCAAGTGCCTTCAAATCGGCTACGGCAGGCTGGCTCCATGTGACCGTGCGCAGGCTGTAGTCCCGCATGGCAACCGGCGTGCAGAGGGGCTTTGCCTCAGGAGAGGGCCTGGTCTTTGCCTGCAGGCGCTCGCGCCAGTCTGCCGGCGGCGTCGGGCCCGTGTAGTCAATCAGAAGCCAGGGCAGAAGATCCTGCTCAGAGCTTGCTGCATTTTGGGCCCTTGCCATGCATATTTCCTGCACCCTGCCTTCAAGATCCTCCACGCTGTCCCCTGACAGCTGGATGAGCTCCCTGAAGCAGGGAACCGGCACTTCCTCTATGCGCACTGTCCCCTGCCAGCCCGAAGCCTTTGCTGCATGCTTTCCGGCATCGCCATTTTCATCGCCTTGCGCCCTGTCCTGTGCATTGTCCTGTGCATTGCCCTGTGCACTGCCAGATGCATCGTCCTGGCAGGCATTATCCTGCAGCTCAATGAGGATGACCTTCTTTTCAGGCTGGCTCTCCCCGAAATCCATGGCCAGGGGGGACCCCGAATAGCGCATGGTATCACAGCCGCCGCAGCTGCGCGGTGAATGGATATGCCCCAGGGCCAGGTAGTCAAAATGCCCGCTTAAAGGGGCTGCATCTATCTCGCCCAGCGTGCCGCACACAATCTGGCCCTCGCCGTCCCTTGTCCTGTCATTCAGAACACCCCTGGCAAAGAGATGCCCCATGCCTATGACAGGCACTGGCTCAGCAAGCGTGGCGTTCAGCCTTTCAGCCTCTTTTGCCACTTCTTCATAGTGTGCCAGGACGGCCCTTGCTATGTACCGGTCCCTCAGGGCCGGATCAGTGCCAAAATGCGATCTATCCAGATCGGCTTCCCGCAAGTAGGGAACGGCGCAGACAATCACATACGGCCTGCCGCCTGCGTCATGCAGGAGCAGGACTTCGTCTTTGGGAGAGTCCGGCGCCCTGCCAATGACATGGATGTTGTCGCTTTCAAGATACTGGGCCGAGGCATTGAGCACTGACGGCGAGTCGTGGTTGCCGCCGGTCAGGACGGCATGCCTGCATATGCCGCCGGGCATGTCCCTGACTGACCTTAGGAAATCATAGTAGAGCTTCCTTGCGGCATTGGGCGGCACCGAGGTGTCGTAGATGTCGCCGCTCACAAGGAGCACGTCTGCATGCCTTTCCAGGATCAGGCATCTCAGCCATTGCAAAAAGCATTTCTGCTCATCAAGCCTTGACTGTTCGTAGAGATTCTGTCCCAGATGCCAGTCGGAGGTGTGTACAATCAGCATCCCAATACTCCCTGCGGTCCTTTTGCACGGCAGATGCCTGCATAACGATGCTTTATATATGAATGCAATGATATCGTATATATAGCAGGCAATACTATAAAGTTATACATGTACTTGTCAGGATGCAGGACAGTGAGATCGCCTGCATGCCCTGCTTTTACGCCTTCCAGCCAGGCCTGTAGACAGGATGCAGGCCCTTCTTGCCCAGTATGCCGTCTATGATGCCTGCAAAGCGGATGGGAATTTCCTTTGGCCTGCGCTTGTACAGCCCCACATAGAAGGCTACCAGCATTTCCAGGAAGATGTACTGAATGAACCTGGCCGGCATGTGCTTTTTAAGCAGCAAAAGAAGGTTGCGCACCCCGTAGTAGCGCTTGAAGGTGACCGTGTCGTACTCCCCAGGCACGACGTCATGCTCGATGGGTATGCCTGAAAGGCAGACAATCCTGCCTTCCTTTCTCAGGCGCATGGAATTTTCCGTATCGTCATACCAGATGAAGTAGTCCTTTTCGGCAAGCCCTGCCTTCCTGAGCTTG
Source organism: Odoribacter splanchnicus (assembly GCA_963648625.1). Taxonomy (GTDB): domain Bacteria; phylum Desulfobacterota; class Desulfovibrionia; order Desulfovibrionales; family Desulfovibrionaceae; genus Desulfovibrio. Next base: position 3,212 of record CAVJEZ010000079.1, on the reverse strand, counting down.
TCCTTTGCAATGACAGGCCCGACAAAGGAAACCAGGTCAATATCGAATTCTGCCTTCGTATATTCCTCAGGCAGTGGCAGCCTGTCCCATCTGAGAGCCGGCATCCTGGTATAGAGGCGCC
>CAVJEZ010000079.1:0-3081 GCA_963648625.1 Odoribacter splanchnicus | reverse complement strand
ATATGACGATTATGTCGTCTGTGGAGTGCGTGTCGATATAGCGCTGTATGGTGTCAATGTAGTTGTCAGGAAGGTAGGCATCGTCATCGGCGAGCAGTATCCAGCCGGCCTCTTCCTGCAGGGCAAGTTTCTGCCCCTCGTAAAAGCCGCCGCTGCCGCCGCTGTTGCTGGCAAGCCTGTGCACTATTTTTTTGTAGGGCGCTTCCTCTGCCTGCCATTGTGCAAGAAAGTCCTGCGTTCCGTCGGTGGATGCATTGTCGATCACCATGACGTACTGCGGAAGGCATGTCTGGCTGTCATAGCCTGCCAGGGCTTTTTTGAGCTTGCCCAGCCTGTTGTATGTCACCACAACGCAGCCGATATCCGATGCCATAGTGCTGTCTCCATGCATATTGAAATTCTGACCGTCAAAAGTCTAAGTAGTATAGTACACAATGCTTCCTTTTTCTACCCTGGCAGAAGGGCTTCCACAGACAGTGCGGCAGGTTCAGCATGTGCCGCCACTGCCCATAAAGCAGGTGCTGTCGTGGGAGGAGACGACGCCCACGGCCTGCAGATAGGCGTAGACGGCAATGGTTCCGGTGTATTTCATGCCGCGCCTTTTCAGGTCCTTTGATATCCTGTCAGAAAGTTCGGAGCTTGTACGCCCTGTTTCATGCACAACCTTCCCGCCAGTCCATTGCCAAAGGTATTGGGAGAAGGTGCCGTATTCCTGCTGAATGGACAGGAACACCTGCGCATTGGCTGTGGCAGCCTGTATTTTCTGGCGGTTTCTGATGATGTCCCTTGTGGCTGCCAGCTCTTCCTGCTTTGCTTTGGTGAAGGCGGCTACCTTCACTGGATCAAAGCCGTCAAAGGCCCTGCGGAAAGCCTCCCGCTTGTTAAGGACGCATTCCCAGGAAAGCCCTGCCTGAAAGCATTCCAGGACAAGCATCTCAAAGAGCTTGCGGTCATCATGGACAGGGACGCCCCATTCCTCGTCGTGATAGCGGATGTAGCGCTCATTGCGGGGATTTGCCCAGCTGCACCGTTGTTTTCCGTCAGGCCATTTCATTTGTGCCCTGCCTCCTGCAAGCAGGCCCTGGCTTTGTCAGCCAGGGCCGTAAGATATAATGGGGTAAGATGTTAAAACGCCTAATCGTAGTCTATCCTTTCAATTTTGAATATAACAGGGCGTGTGCCGTCTGAACAGCAGGTAACCATCTCATTTTCCTTCTTCATCCAGCCCTTCATGATGGATCCGCCCTGCAGGCCGGTGTAGATATACCGTGAGATGGCATCCCAGGCCTCTGAGCAGAACGGCATCTTCGGACCGCCTGCTACAGTGTCAGGATTGCCGCTGGTTTTAACCAGCGTGTTCAGCCCCATGCGCCAGAAGTGGTCATGTTCATCGTCCCTCAGGAAGATAAACTCATCGCCCACATTGTAGCAGGGACAGGGGCCGGAAGAAGGATCGGCACAATACTGCTTTTGCAGTTCGGGATAGACTTTCTTGTCCAGGACTGTAACTTTTACCATGTGTTTCATGCTGGTGTTCCTCCATATTTCTGTTCTGCCTGGCATTGCAGGCATCCCTGAGGGGAAAGCCTGAGTCTTTTTACGGCTGATGCTTTTGATACTCCTCTGCCTTTGCTGCACAGGACTTTTTCCAGAAGGATATGCCCCAGAGCATGATTTTCTCATAGTGTCCTTCAAAGTTTGTGACATATCTGTTCACTTCGATCTGGCGGAGGGCATCCTCTGCATCCTGAGGCATTTTTTCTTCTGTCTTGGAGTGCTTGACTTCGATAATGGCTGCTCTTGAGCTGTCGGCATCCTTTATGACGATATCCAGCCTTCCCAGGCCGCTTTCGTCATTAGAGTTGCCATCCCAGCCTGCCCCGATAAAGATTCCGGTGAGCACGGCATGATAGAAGTTTTCGTGATAGTCGTGATAGCTGATTGCTTTAAGCAGAATACGGGAAAATATTTTCTGAAAAACTTCACTGTCTCCGTTCCAGAAGGCGTCAAAGAGCGGTTTTCTGTCCATACACTTCATGGTGTCATCAAACCATGATTTGATGGTCTGAATGAATATGGTACGTATTTCCCTGTTTGGAATAATAAGCGTCTCTTCTCCCGGTGCAGAGGAAATATGGTTTTTTGTCATATGCTCTGAACTAGCCTTTGTAAGATAGCCGGACAGGTAGAGTAGAGTCCAGAGGCTGGCCTCTGACGCATACAGTGTATCGTAGGTAATAGTCTTTATAATGGTGCTTGTCACATGTCCGCCATTCAGCAGTTTTTCAATCTTGTCCCTGACATTAAAGTCAGTTCTTTCGATGAAGTCGCGAATGACATTGTTTCCGCTTGAATTTTCCCAGTATGCTTCCGGCATTTTATTGGGGTTATTTTGTAAGAAAGAAACGTATTGCAGTATATCCCAGGGACAGTAGATTTCAGTATTATCGCCGAACCGGTATCCGTCATACCACTCCTTTATGGCGTTCTTTTTCTCTGAAACTCCTGCAACAGAGAGAAGGTCATCTACTTCCTGAGAAGTGAAGCCAAACTTGTCGGCATATTGTTCTTCAGAAATGTCAAAACACGAAAAATTATTGAGACCGCTAAAGATGCTTTCCTTTGATACCCTGAGACAGCCGGTGAGTACGCCGAACTGGAGAAAATCGTTTGTCTTTAGGGCTTCTTCCAGCATGTCCCTAATAAATGCAACCATCTCACTGTAGTACCCGTTTTCCTGTGCCCTGGACAGAGGTACATCGTATTCGTCAATGAGCAGAATAGCAGGCTTGCCGTAATAGTCGTGAAGGGCACTGCAAAGGGTCTTCAAGGAATCAGCAAGTTGTCGGTTGCTACTCTCTTCTGCTTTGAGGGCAGCGAGTTTTTTCCTGTCTGTTTCATCAACGGAAGTGCTGTCTATCAGGAATTTGAAAGCTTTGCAGACTTCACCTATACGCGAGCGTATTTTTTCCAAAGAGTCTTCAAAAGTCGGTTTTCCAATTCCTTTGAAAGTAATAAATATTGTCGGATACTGGTTCATCCACTTGTCGCAGAGCTCCTTGTTTTTCGAGATGGCAAGCC
>CAVJEZ010000078.1:0-8640 GCA_963648625.1 Odoribacter splanchnicus | reverse complement strand
TCAAAGATATCGGGAGTCAGCACATAACGGCCCACAATGGCCAGACGTGAAGGAGCCTTGTCCTTGGCCGGCTTTTCCACCATGTCATTAACACGGTAGATACCGTTGCCCACTTCATCGCCGTCCACAATGCCGTACTTGTCAACGTTATTCCACGGTACTTCCATGACGCCGACCACGGGCTTGTTTTCACACATGGCCACATCCACAAGCTGCTGTATGCCGGGCGTGCCGCCAAAGATCAAATCATCGCCCACCATGACGGAGAAAGGCTCATGCCCTATGGCTGCCTTGGCGCACAGGATAGCGTGTCCCAGGCCCTTCTGCTCCTTCTGGCGTATGCTGATGATATTTGCCATCTCGGCCACGTGCTTCACGGCGTCAAGCATAGCGGTCTTGCCTTTGTTGGCAAGATAGCCCTCAAGCTGCAGGTTGTGGTCAAAATGATCCTCTATGACGCTCTTGTCACGGTTGGTGATGAGGATGACGTTGCTCATGCCCGAAGCCTGCGCTTCTTCAACGACATACTGAATGACAGGCTTGTTGTAGACAGGAAGCATTTCCTTGGGGATGTTCTTCGTTGCAGGAAGAGACCTTGTTCCCCAGCCGGCTACCGGAATGACAACCTTGGTAATGGGCTTCATTATAAGCTCCTTATATGCATTCAGCCCTCAGGCAGAACGTGATTATATGTTTTTTTGTACAAAAGCGCTACACTTCCAGGCTCAGCCAGGCTTGTGCCATGCCTTTGTACTGTCTGTTTTCTCAAGTTTACTGATTTTGGCAGGAAAAGGCAAAGCCTGCTTTGTACTTTTCTTCACAAAACCGCAATTCTCCTGAGAAACAAAAAAGGGGGATGCCGCACTGTATGTACAGCTCCCCCTTGTAATTTTCAGCTTAACCCGGTCTGAGGCCGGTCAGAAAGCCCATAAAAAGGCCGTTCTAGAAAGGCATCTTCCTGTATTCTTCCAGGGCCTTTGCCTGCTCTTCAAAGCTGGCAAAGCCGGCATGATGCAGGGCGTCCTCGACAGTCCTGGACCAGTTCCAGGTAGCGTAGATGACAGGCTTGTGGAAGATGGAGCGGAAGGATTCCAGCTCGGTACGGTAGAAGGATTCCTTGGGCGTGGACAGGTGCTCGCGCAGCTGCTGGTACCTGCGACTTTCCTCGCCGTCATACCACTTCTGCAGATGGGCTGCAGTCTGGTACATCTCAAGGATATGGCCGTAGCCGTTCTGCTCGACGATGCTGACAAGCTTGTTGTAGTGCTGCTGTGACAGCCATTCGCCCAGCTTGGACAGGGGGATGTTCTCCTGCTCGACCTTGTAGATGTCGCGCACTGTCTGGGCATAGGTGTCGGGCACGACAGAGGCGGAAGAGATGCCTGCGATGGCCACGATGCCGCGCAGGATGACGCTGTTGGACACGCCCTGTCCGCAGAAGCCCACTTCCTTGCCGCACTTCTGGCCGGTCAGGATGCACACCAGGATGGTCCATACGACAGCGGGATCCTCTTCATCGTAGATATTGGAGAGCTTCGCGTTATCGCGGTCCGTAGCCAGCACCATCTGGGTCATGTCGTTGGAGCCGATGGAGAAGCCGTCGAACTCTTCGATGAATTCCTTGGAAATGATGGCGTTGGAAGGAATTTCGGACATCTGGATGATCTTCAGGCCGTCCTGGCCGCTGACCAGGTTGTGCACCTTCTCCATGTAGAGGCGCATGGCGCGGGCCTCCTCAAGGGTGCGCACGAAGGGCAGCATGAGGTGCAGGTTGGTTGCGCCGTACACGGAGCGGGCCTGCTTGAAGGCTTCCAGTTCCCAGTCGTGGATGTTGCGGGATACGCCGCGGTAGCCCAGCATGGGGTTGGCTTCGGTGGCCTCGAAGAGGTTGCCGCCCACAAGGTTGCGGTACTCGTTGGACTTGAAGTCCGTGGTACGGTAGACGATCTTCTTGCCGTAGAAGGCCATGGCAAAGAGGGCCAGGTTCTGGGCAAGGGTTTGCACATAGTGCTCCTTGCCGGAACGGTAGCCGCGGGACCTGATGATCTCGGTAATCTTCGCAGGAAGATTGCGCATGTCATCCATTTCCTTCTTCAGGCCCATGCGCAGGCTGATTTCGTCGCGGAGCTTGGAGATGCGGGCAAAGAGGTCTGCCACGACCGGATTGTCCTTAATCTTCTCGGCCTGGGCACTGATGGTGGCCTGGATTTCGGAAATGCGCTTGGCGCCTTCGGGATCAGAGGCGGAGTAGCGGCTCAGCTCCTCGTCGTAGCCCATGATGAACTTGATGTGCTCATGCAGGTCCATGGAGGTCTTGAGCACGATAAGGTGGCGGGTCGCATTCTCAAGGTAGGTGTCCAGCTTGTGGTCAACCTCGCGCATGCGGCGGTGCAGGAGCAGGATTTCCTCGGCATTGAGGCCCTTGTCCTCTTCGGCCATCTCCTGCAGCTTGGCAGTAAGGCCGGTCACCACGCCCACGTATTCGCGCACGTTGAAGTCAAAGACCACCAGGCCTACGCCCATCTGGGAGGCAATGACCTTGGAGAGGCGGTCTTCCAGGACGCCCAGGTGCTTTTTGACAATCTGGTCCAGCTCGCCGTTGTCAAAGGCTTCCAGGGCCTGGGGATGCACGGAGATGTTGCCCAGCATGAATTCGGCGCGCAGCAGGCCCACCTTGAAGCGGGGGTACTGGCGCAGGCGGGACAGGAACATGGCCTGGCCCACGTCTGCCAGGATCAGGCCGACCTGCGTCCTGGTCACGGGCAGGGAAGCCACGTCAAGCTCGCCGCCCACATCCTGCAGGGGCAGCATGCCGCGGTAGACCTTGCCCCTTGTGCCGTCAACAGTCACCTCGCAGCCGTCCAGGGCGCGGATGGCATCGGCATGCTGGATGCCGATAACGGCGGGAATGCCCAGTTCGCGGGAGGTAATGGCAGCATGGCTTGTATCGCCGCCCACGTCAGCCATGATGGCCGTGGCAATGCGCATGCCGGGCACCATGTCGGGGTCGGTTCTCTCGGCTGCCAGGACGTCGCCCTTGTTGACCTTGTTCAGTTCCAGGGCGGACCGTAAGTAGCGTACTACGCCGTGGCCTGCACCGCGGGAGGCACCGTTGCCTTCCAGCACCACCTCGGCATTGGCCAGGGCAGACTCGACCACCTCGCGGCGGTGCATGAAGATGGTGGAAGGATGCTTTTGCAGCTCGTCGTTCCAGCGGGTCTCGGGACGGGCCTGCACGAACCAGAGGCGGTCCTTGGCGTCAATGCAGAACTCCGTGTCCATGATGATGTCGCCATAGGCCTTGGATACGGCCCTGACGCCCCTGGCCACGGTCTCGGCCTGGCTTAAGGACATGGCCCAGCGCATGGACTCAAGCTCGGGCACTTCCTCTTCACGGGTGCCGCCGCGCTCGTCGTAGACAATGCGCATTTCCTTGACGCCCATCTGGCGGATAATGACTTCGGAACCGTCGTCGCGCTGGAAGACGTATAATTTGTCGGGGGTAACCTTGCCGCCCACGACGGCCTCGCCCAGGCCGTAGCTGCAGTCAATGCTCACCAGGTCCTTGCGGTCCGTGCCGCGGCAGCCGGTGGCCGTGTCGGCTGCAAAGGCAGTGCCGGACACGACAGGATTGATCATCTGCATGATACAGACTGACAGGGAGGTTCCCTCAATGGCCCAGTCTTTCTTGGCCTGCTCGCCGATGGACTCGTCGCCCAGCTCGTCAGCCTTGGCAAGGGCATCGGAAATGGCCTCGCGGCGGTAGGTCATGGAGCGCAGGTTGTAGGCGGAGGCGCAGTCCCAGTGGTAGGCTTCCACTACGTTGTCGGCACCCACCTGGTTTAAGTAGGTGTCCTGCAGGCCGGCAAATGCCTTCTTGCGGCTGTCTTCGCCGGCAGCAGAGGAACGCACGGCCACGGGGGTCATTTCGTCCTCGCTCTCGGTGCAGATGGCCTTGTAGGCATTGCGCACGGCAGTATCGACTTCGGAAGGCAGGGGGCAGGACAGGATGGCTGCCTGCACCATGACCGAGCGCTTGCGCAGCTGGTCGATACCCTCAGGAGAGGTAGCAAAGCCTTCAACAACGTTGTTGATGAAGGTACGCAGTTTTGTCGAACCGGTATCGTTTTCTTCAGCGACCTGGTCCTGCACCATTTTGCCGAGACGGCGCACAAGTTTCTGCAGGTAGTCTGGGTCGCTGTTGATGACGGGGTCATTCCAGTCAATGCGGGAATACTCCCTGTCAACGACAGTCCGGACGACGCGGCTGTTTACTTTACATTCATCAAGAACCCGGTGAAAGGCCACAGAAGAAATGGCTCTGAAGTGCGGAGCCTGAATCTCCTTGATTTCGCTGATGATAGCCGTGTTGTAGTTCTTACCGCCAACAAGCAGTTCAGCGCTTTCGCCCAGGTGAACAATATCCGCACCTGTCAGCACAAGCTGTTTTCTAATGGCTTCAGGGGACTTGGACTCCTGGCCGGAAGCCTCTGTCTTTGCGGACGACTGTTTGGACATGATTTCCTCCGAATCTGGGGGTAGTAGGCAGGAAAAACTAGAGGCACCCGGTCCTTTGCTGCCCGTATTCATCCAAGGGAAAAAGGGCATGGGAAAAGGCACCAGTAGTGATTGCTTTGTTTGTACCCGACATCGGCGGTTCTGTCCACACAGGCAGGCGAAAAAACCTGCTCGTTGACAGAACCTTGTGCCGGTAAAACAGGTTAAAACGCTTCCCTTAGCTTTGCTGATCCAGCTTCTGTCCGCAGCGCGGGCAGAACAGGGCCTCCGGATCAACCAACGGGTGCTGGCAGGAGGGATTGGGACACAGCCTCGGGGCCGGAGCCAGCTCAACCAGGAGCTCCCCTTCGCGCACGGGAATCATCTTCTTGTTTTCCTTGAAGTCGGCTGTCTTCAGGACACGCTTGACTATGCCGTCACACGGGGCAAGCACGGCCTTTTCCTGCTTCATGATGGAAACATTGAAGATTTCCTCGCCCTTGTGGACGATGTCGCCAGGAGCCACGTACATAACCCACAAATCGCCGTTGCTGGGGCTGGGCACGTGGTAAATATTGTTGGGGTCCGCCATGGGCACGCCGGATCCCGCGGCCTGCTGCGGCGTCACCAGCTGCACGCCATGGCTCATGAACTCGGAGTCCAGGATATAGCGCACAACGCTCTCGCCCGTTTCATTGGGGCGGGAAATATGGAGCATCTGCAGGGTATGCGGCTTGCCGTCGCTGTCCTGGAAGTTGACTGTATCGTTGACTTCAATGCCCTCGAACCAGACATTGAGGGGCAGGCAGTTGGGATCGCCGTATTTTTCCTGGAACTGCACGGTCTTCAAGGCATCGCCCGGGAAGTTCAGGTACATGATGAACTCTTCCGAGCGCGGAGCGCGCTTGAGCAGGCGCGTGCACTCCTCCTTTTCCGCCTTGATGTCCACGTCCTCAAGAAGCTCCAGGGGCGAGCACTCGGTGCGTTCGGCAATGGCCTTGCGCCAGTTTCTGCCAAAGGCGCTCTCGTAGACCCAGTCAGGCGGGAAGCCCAGGGGCAGACGGCCGAACTTGCCGAGCAAAAGATCCCTGAAGGCATCGTTGCAGTCATGGTAGATGCCAAGGCGGGCCTTGCGCATTTCGGCTGAAAGCTGGTCCTCGGGCGTGCGGTTCACTTCCTGCATTACTTCGAGCAGGTAGCGGACCTCGTCCTCGCCGCCGCGCTTGTAGGCTGTCGTCACGGCAAGGAAGGCGGTATTCCAGGTAATCTGGCTGCCGGGCGTCACGTCGTGGTAGCGCACAATCTGGCGTGTCTGCTCAAGGAAGCGCAGCATGTAGGGCAGAAGGCGTATATGGCCCTGCTTCATGGCGCCTTCCTGCGAGGAGGACGTGGCGCCGCCAGGCATGCCGTGGCGCACTACGTCGTAGTCTATGCCCTGGAAGTAGGGCGAGCAGTAGCGGTCGTAGTAGGGCATGATCTGCTTGGACACGAAGTTGGCCGCACGGATAGCGTTCTTGTCCAGATTGGTCTTGAGTCCCAGCTCGTCCTCAAGATAGGCACAGAGGGAGAGAACATCGCCCTGCCCGTAGCTGCGCACAGAGGAGCCAAGGCCTGCATCAAGAATCTGGCAGCCTGCCTTGGCCGCCGCACCGCAGGACGGGATAAAGAGGCCGTCCGTGGTATGGCGGTGGTAGTGCAGCACAAGTTCGGGCCAGCGCTTGCGCAGGGCAGTCACCAGCTCCGTCATGAAGCGGGGCGGGCAGACGCCTGCCATGTCCTTGAGGCCCAGGATGATGTGCCTTGAGGCTTCCTTGGCTGAGGCGCCCATGACCTTGCCGACCATGTTGAGCATGGCCTCGGTCACGCCGAGGTAGTGGTTGACGTCAAAGCCCTTGGCCCAGGACATGGAGAGTGCCGGCTCAAAGACGCAGTCCCTGCGGTTCATGACAACCTCGCAGAAGGGCATCATGTTCTCGCAGTGGTTGAGGAAGTCAAAGCAGCGCACGATCTGGTAGTTGTCGCAGATCATGTCGGCCGTGGCCATGGTCACGTTCCTGGCCTGGGGCTTGTAGCCCAGCACGTTGGTAGAGCGGATGAGCAGCTGCTTCAGTGTCTTGGGCGCAAAGCGGTTCCACTCCTGGGCTTCAGTGAAGGGATAGGTCATGTTGGCCAGCATGGCCACATGGAAATGGGCGCCGCCGCCGTTTTCAATGGAGAAATAGCCTACGTTGTCCAGATAGGGGCCGATGAGCCTGTCCTCTGCAAGGCGCAGGCGGTTGCCGGTATTGGACTGGGTCATGTCGCGCGGCGTGACGTCGGTGAAGTGCACGTAGTCGCTGCCGCGGATGTAGTCCAGCAGGGCTTCCCTGTCCCCGTGGGGATAGGGGTTGGCACGGCGGCGCACCTTGCCGTCAATGGGCGGCAGGACCGGATTAAAGGCGCCGAGGCGCGGCGTATCCTTGGAACGGTAGACGCCTAAGGAGACGTAGGGGTTGTAGCCGCGTGCCGATATTTCGGCCACAAGCCTGGAGAGGCGGTCAGCCTCGGGCTCCAGGTCGCGGTAGCAGAGCAGCTCGCGGTGGCGGGCCACAAAGTCCGTGGTCACTTCGCCGGAACGGAATTCAGGCGACTTGATGACCTGGCGGAAGAAAGGAATTGTTGTTGAGACGCCGCCGATGGAATATTCGCTCAAGGCCCTGTCCATGATGCCCAGGGTCTTGTCCCAGTCATGGGCAAAGCAGATGAGCAGTGCGCCGGCAGAGTCGTAGTTGGGCGGGAATTCGTAGCCTGCGGACAGGTTGGAATCCAGGCGCACGCCGGGGCCGCCAGGCGAGACATAGCGCGTGATGCGGCCGGAATTGGGCTCAAAATTGTTCTGCGGGTTTTCCAGGTTGATGCGCACCTGCATGGCCGTGTAGCTGGGGCGCAGGTTTTTCTCGTTGTACCTGAGCTCGGCCCCGAAGGCCACGGCAATCTGCTCTTCAACCAGGTCGATGCCGTAGCGGGTTTCGGTGATGCCGTGCTCCACCTGCAGCCTGGTATTGACTTCGATAAGGTACGGCGTGCCGTCCTGCGTCACCAGGAATTCCACCGTGGCCAGGGAATGGTAGCCCACGGCTGAAATGAGGCGGCGGGCATAGTCCTTGAGACGCTCGCGCAGATCGCGCGTCACCTTTTTCCAGGGAGACGGAGTTACTTCCATCAGCTTCTGGTTGTTGCGCTGCACTGTGCAGTCGCGCTCGTCAAAGGCAAAGACATTGCCGTAATGGTCGGCCAGCACCTGGATCTCGATGTGGTGCACGTCCGTGAGGAACTTTTCCACAAAGAGGTTGGGATTGCCGAAGGAGGCCTGGGCCATGGTGGATGCCTTGAAGAAGGCCTCTTCAAGCTCGGCCTCGTTGCGGACCGCAAAAATGCCGCGTCCGCCGCCGCCGCCCTCTGCCTTGAGCATGATGGGCAGGCCTATCTCGCTTATAAGCTTTCTTGCCGTCTCAATATCGACGGCTCCGTCGGAACCGGGAACGACCGGAATGCCCAGGCGCCTGGCCACATGGCGGGCCTGCACCTTGTTGCCCAGAAGATTGATGGCTTCCTCGCTGGCACCGATAAAGACAATGCCTTCCCTGCGGCAGAGCGCAGGAAAGCGGCTGTCCTCGGAGGCAAAGCCCCAGCCGGGATGGATGCCCACAACGCCGTCCCGCTTGGCCTTGTGGACGATGGTCTCCATGTCCAGGTAGCCCCTGGGATCCGATCCCAGAAGCAGCAGTTCCTGGGCAGAGGCTGCAGCAGGCGCAGTCTTGTCGATATCGGTTGCGGTCATGGCCGCAATGGCATCAAAATGCTCCCTGATGGAACGACAAATGCGGCGGGCCGGTATGCCGCGGTTCGCCACAAGAATCTTCTTCCCCTTCAGATATTCACGTACTTCCTCGAACGTTTTGTTTGCCATTGCTTCTCCCATCCTTAGACGCGTCTGATGCTTCCGCTCAAAAACTGCCGCACGCAGCCCTGCGAGGCGAGCATAAGTTCCCCGCCAGGCCCGATGCCGCACAGCCTGCCACTGACACTTGTGCCACCGTCATCGACAGTGACCATGTTATCGCGCCAGAGCAGAAGCTGAAAAGCCTTTTCCCTCCATCCGCC
>CAVJEZ010000077.1:4003-8647 GCA_963648625.1 Odoribacter splanchnicus | reverse complement strand
CCGGAACCGGAAAATTATGCCAGCCTTGCCCTGACGCCTGAGGGTGTAAGGGTGTATTTCCAGCCATTTCAGGTAAGTTCCTTTGCCGGAACCCAGTATGTAAATATCGCTTTGGAAGAGCTCAGCAGCGCTGGTCCCATGCTGGCCTTGTGGGGCCGTTAAAAAAGCTGTCAGACGGAGGCTGTTTGTCCCGATATGAGTCTTTATGCCGGAATGAATGCCAGAGAGTCTGCTCTTCTGATTGAGAAAGCCCGTGCCATGACAGAAGGGGCGGGCAGGCTTGTTTTTCTGACTGTCTTTGGGTCTGCCCTGTACGGGACACGTTGCGAGGGGCTGTCGGATCTGGACGTTCGCGGCCTGTATGTTCCGTATCAGGAGCCTGCATCGAAAAAAGAGGCCGGAAAAGAAAAGGGCCTGCACTACACAACAGGAATGAGCGGCAGCCGCAACGGCAGCCAGGATACAGATATTGATCTGCTGCCATTTGACCGCTGGATGAGCGTGATGCTTGCTCTGGGGGACATCGGGGCGCTTGATTTGCTGTATGCGCCAACCAATAGGGCATGCACGCTGTATTGCCATCCTGCCTTAAAACCGCTTTTTGCCAGTCCTCTGCGCTATCTTGACTTGAGTGACGGAGAATATTTTGTCCGCTACTGCCACGGGCAGGGAAATACCTACGGCCTGGCCGGCACAAGGCTTGGCACCTTATGGCGGGTGTATCTTCTGGCATCGCGCCTTGTGATGCAAAGAAACTCCTGCCTGCGATTGCGTGACTGCCAGAAAGAGCTGGCAGACGAGGCAGGGACCCCAAAGTACTGCACAGCACTTGAAGACGGAGGCCTTCTGCTTTGCGGGCAGTGCCACGCAGGGGCAATCCAGCTAACGGAACTGTGCAGCCGCCTTGAGAAGCAGCTTGCCAGGCACAGGGAAAGGATTGAATCGGCAAGAAAAGGGACAGGCGTAGACTGGAAGGCCCTGGCGCATGCTGAAAGAGCTGTCTGGCAGGTAAAAAGCCTGCTTGCGTGCGGGACCCTTACATTTCCCCTGGCCTGTGCAGAGGAATTAAAGCAGGTACGGCTTGGCAGGTGCTCCTTTGCCGATGTCGAAAACGACATAGCGGCAGGAATGAATGAAGTGGAAAGGCTCAGGGCTGCATCCAGCTTTGCCTGCAAAAAAGACGAAGAGGCAGTCTGGCACGACATGTTCTTGTACAGGAATGCTGTTTTAGGACAAAAGAGGATTGAAGCGTAGGAAGATTAAATCTGGCAGAAGAGGAAAGCCTTAGGCCGTCCCTCTTTTTTCGCATATCTGCTTTATTAGCTTGTAAACCCATACAGTAACCTGCTGTGCTTCTTGCAGTACAGTCTCTTTTTCATTGTCTGAAAGCTGGTCCCTGAGGATGTTCAGCTGTTTCTCTGAAACCCTGTTTTCCCCGAGAGCCTTCAATGCCTGGATGATTATAGCTGTCTTCCTTGAAATTTTAGAAATATTCTTGTTGGTCCTGTGTCTGAATTCTATTGTGATGCCCCCGACTTGAAATTTGTGATACGGGCCGTCACTGATATAGCACCATTTTGCAGGAACCTGTGCAGACAAGCCAAGCTGGTTGAGTGCCGTGTCTCCGCAAGGCGCAATAGTCCACCCAAATTTTCTGGCCAGTGTTTTCGCAACTTTGTCAGGTGACGGTGCTTCATATTCGTTAATCAGCTTGCAGTATCGCGGGCAATAGTAGAGGCCTCTCATGGCTTTTTGAATGTCCCCTGCTTTTTGCAGGCGCAGGAGAGCCTTGCGCACAGTGTGGTATTCTCCAAGATCCAGAAAGTCATAAGCGCTGAAAAGTTCACCATCCCTGGTTTGTCTGAACCGCCCAAGAACCCGGGTGATGACACTGTCTTTATGCATGATGTGTCCCCTTTTATTTTTGTCTCAAAAAATATATATTTTTTGAGACAAAACAAGCAAGGGATTTTTAGTTTTTTGATAGATGCATTGTAGCAGCCATCTGTCCGGACCGTATCCCTTATGCCTCCTTTTGCGCTCCTTGCCGTGAGATGGGCATTTGGATAGTATCATGCATCCCTTTGTCATAAGGGCCTGACTTTCGCTAACAGGAACTGGTGCAGCATATAGTATGCTGTCGCAAAGCTGCATGTAAGGATTCTTTCCATGATAATACGCTGTCCCCATTGTGATTATACCAGGGAAATGCCCGATGAACGTATTCCGGAGGGCGTAGTGACTGCACGCTGCCCCGGCTGCGGCAAGTCCTTCCCTTTTTCCCGCACGGACAACGCCGGGAACAAGGCAGAGGCTGAGCAGACTGCCGCCCCTGATGCAGTGCAGGACAGGCAGGAATCCGGGGAGTCCGTAAAGTCCGCAGAATTCACGGAACCCGTGCAGCTTGAACAGGAAACTCGGGAAAACAATTTTGAAGAATATGCAGGGCAGGATCGTCCTGATTATGGCAGCCAGCAGGCTAAGCAGCCTGAAAACAGCGATGTGATCAATCCATGGGCTGTATGCACCAGTTTTTCGGAAATGCCGCAGGCCCTGTATCTGACCTGCCTCAGGGTCATGCTTTCTGCCAGGGTATTTTTTTCATCACTGCGTCCCGGGCCTTTTATACGTGCATTTATCTTTTTCCTTGCCATTGGCGTCTTTCAGGTAGTGGTGGAACAGCTGTGGACAGTGCTGTTCTTTGACTATCTGATGCCTGCCGAGCAGCTGTCTGATCCCCAGTTAAAGCAGCTTGCTGACATGATGGTCCAGAACGGACAGGGTAGCAATGTGCTTACGGGACTGGTTTTGCGCCTGGGCATTATAACGGTACAGCTCTTCTTCTTTTCATCACTGCTCTTTATCTCATGGCGTCTTATTGTCAGAAAAAGCATACCGTATTCTCTCATCGTACAGGTTCTTTGTTATGCTTCGGCGCCGCTGATTCTCTGCATCCTTCCTGGAATAGGCATGGTTGCAGGGCTTTTCTGGAGCTGTGCTGTTACCTTCATTGGCTTAAGATGGGCTCTGAGGCTTACATGGACCCAGACTATTCTGGGCATGGCTCCCCTGCTGGCTCTCATTCTTGTTTCATACATGCAGATAGTGTCCGCCCTCTTTTAGATGCGGTTCTGTCCCGGGCAAAGATGTTTTGTGAAAAAAATGTCTTGCCATATTGCACCCTTAAAAAAATGCAGGTCGCAGTGGTGCTTGTTTGCGGGCAAAGAGGGATCTTCTCCTTTATATTGAATGGGAATTGCGGCAGGATAACATGGCAGGACTGAAAGAAACTGTCTTTGGATTTTCGTTTTTGTAAAGAACACTTTTGCGGTATTTGTCCTTTGCTGACCTGAAAAGACAGTGTTTGACTTTTAGCGTATTTTCCCTAAAGTCACTATAGTTAGGAATTAAAAGGGCAATATGCCATGTTTGAACGCAATGGCGAAGTGAGGAGCGTTGTAGCGTACAGACGGGTTGCCTTCAGGCCTAATGTCCATCACCTGCCGTGCCGTGCAGACTGTCACCGGCATGGCAGGTAATGTCATAAGCTCTCCGGCATTTCTGGCCGGAGGAGGTATTTTTCGTCATGAAACACGTTTCTCTTCTGTCCCTGATTGCCCTGGCCTGCGTCCTGATTTGTCCGTCAGGCGTGCTGGCTGCAGAGCACCTGCCTCATATCCCGGGGCAGGAACTGGGTATTGTCTGGGTGATCCCCTTTGTGTGCATGCTCCTTTGCATCGCCCTGGGACCGCTTTTTTTTGCTCATTTCTGGGAAAATCACTTCGGCAAGGTAGCCGTTTTCTGGGGAATGGCCTTTCTGGTTCCCTGCGCCATCGTCTATGGCATGGAAACTGCCCTCTTTGAGGCGGCCCATTCCATCCTGCTTGACTATATTCCGTTTATCGTCCTGCTCTTCTCGCTGTTCACTGTGGCAGGCGGCGTGCGCCTGAAAGGATCCCTGGTCGGCACGCCCGCAGTAAATACCGGCCTTCTGGCAGTGGGGACATTGCTGGCCAGCTGGATGGGAACAACGGGTGCTGCCATGCTGCTCATCCGCCCGCTGCTTGCTGCCAATGCCCACCGCAAATACCGTGTGCACCAGGTTGTCTTCTTTATCTTCCTTGTTGCCAATATCGGCGGCTCCCTTACACCCCTGGGAGACCCGCCGCTTTTCCTGGGCTACCTGAAGGGCGTTGATTTCTTCTGGACCATGACCAACCTGCTGGCCAAGACGTCCTTTATGGCTCTGAGCCTGCTCGCCATCTATTTCGTGCTCGACACTGTCCTCTATAAAAAGGAAGGCAGCCCTGTTCCTCCGCACGATCCCAGCCGTGCAGAAGAAAAGCTCGGCCTTGAAGGCAAGGTCAACCTTATCCTTCTGGTAGGCATTGTGCTGACAGTCCTTGTCTCCGGCCTTATCGATCTCGGCCAGGTCGGCACTGTGCTTGGCGTGCCCGTTATGGGCGCCAGTGTCTTCCAGGTTGTGCTCCTGCTTCTCATAGCCGGCCTTTCCTGGAAGCTGACCAGCATTGAAAGCCGCAAGCTGAACGGCTTTACCTGGGGCCCCATTCTTGAAGTCGGCAAGCTGTTCTTTGGCATCTTCCTGTCAATGATTCCGGCCATTGCCATCCTGAAGGCAGGCAC
>CAVJEZ010000077.1:0-3143 GCA_963648625.1 Odoribacter splanchnicus | reverse complement strand
ATTTTGCTTGTGCACGGGCTGACCTATTCCTCTCATGAATTTGACGTTGATTATGCCGACTACAGCCTGGCCCGCTTCCTGGCCACTCAGGGCTATGCTGTATGGCGCCTGGACATTGCCGGCTACGGTTCCTCAGCCGAGGTGCGTGACGGCTTTATGCCCAACTCCGACTATGCTGCCGAGGATATTGCCGCAGCCGTCAAGACTATCGTCGGCAAGAGCAAGCAGCAGAAGATAGACGTGCTTGGCTGGAGCTGGGGCACTGTGACCAGCAGCCGCTTCGTTGCCAAGTATCCTGAACATGTGCGCAAGCTGGTGCTCTACGCTCCCATCCTGACCGGCCTTGGCGCCCATGATGTAACCAATGCCTTTAACCACAATACATGGGAACATGCCGCAGGCGACTTCCAGACCCTGAAAGACGGTAGCATTGACTACTCCATCTGCGAGCCTGCCGTTGTCGCCACATTTCAGTCCAATGCCTGGCGCTATGACAAGGAATCAAGCCCCAATGGCGGACGCAAGGATCTTCTTGTGGCAGATACCCAGAGCCTTATTCCCTTTGCCCAGCTGAAAGTGCCCACCATGGTCGTTTATGGCGACAAGGACCCCTATATCAACACAAAGGCCATGGAAAAGACCAAGGAACTGGCCAAGACTCTTTCCATTGAAACAAAGTTTGTCGTTTTCAACGGCGCAGCCCATGCCATGATGATGGAACAGCCGTACTACAGGCCTTTCCGTGAAGCCGTTCTGGGCTTCCTCGCAAAGTAACGACACTTTTACCTTAAGGCACAGTGCTGCCTGTACTGCAATGCTGTACTGTGTCCTGAAAATCATCGCATCCTTTCAGGGAGCTGCCCTGCCGGGAACAGTCCCTGAAAGGATGCGCAAGACTAAACTATCACACATCCTTTCCCAGGAATGCTTATGCCTAAAAATCCTACTCAGCACCGCCGCGAACGCATGGAAAGCGTGCTGGCTCACCGCCAGCCTGATCTGACCCTGGTTCTGGCCAATATCCATGACCCGCACAATGTTTCGGCCATTTACCGCTCCTGCGATGCCTTTGGCGTGGAATCTGTCCATCTCTATTATACAGACACAGCCTTCCCCATCCTGGGGCGCAAGTCATCGGCTTCGGCACGCAAATGGGTGCAGTCAAGACGCCATCGCGACAAGGAAGAACTGGCCCAGGCCCTCTCAGGCATGCAGATTCTGGTGACGGACTGCACGCCTACGGCCCGTCCCATGCGTTCCTGGGATTTTACCAAGCCCACTGCCATCATCATGGGCAATGAGCACAGCGGCGTTGCTCCCGAACTGGCTGAAATTGCCACCGGCGAACTGTATATTCCCATGTACGGCATGATCCAGAGCTTCAATGTATCTGTAGCAGCCGCCATCATACTGGCAGAAGCCGCCAGGCAGAGGGAAGAGGCAGGCTTTTATGACAAGCGCCGCTATGATGACGAGACCTGGCAGAAAAAGCTTGAGGACTGGCTGGAACGCTGATCTCCATCAGCTCTTATTAAGCGCCGGCTCTTTTTGCAGGGCAGGGAATAATTCATGACAGACGAGAAAAAGGCGTGTGCCTGTACGGATGATGTAAAGAAGCGCTGCATTCATATAGAGGGTGCCAGGCAGCACAACCTGCACGATATCAGCATTGATATTCCGAGGGACGAGCTTGTCGTTGTCTGCGGTCCTTCAGGATCAGGCAAGTCCACCCTGGCCTTTGACATCGTCTATGCCGAGGGACAGCGCCGCTATGTCGAGTCTCTCTCTGCCTATGCAAGACAGTTTCTGCCCAGGATGGACAAGCCCGATGTTGAAAAGATAGAGGGCCTGACGCCGGCTATTTCCCTTGAGCAGGGCACAACAAGCCACAATCCCCGCTCCACAGTGGCGACTGTGACTGAAATCTATGATTTTTTGCGCGTCTTTTTTGCCCGTCTTGGCACCATGTACTGCCCCGAGTGCGGGCGCCCCATTGAGTCACGCTCCATAGATGAAATCCTGGAAGAAATTCTGGAACTGGAAGAGGGCACAAAGATCCTGATCATTGCGCCCCTTGTCCTTTTGCAGAAGGGCACGCAGCAGGACAGGCTGAAAAAACTGAAAGCCCAGGGCTATCAGCGCGTGCGTGTGGACGGGCAGATATACCTTGTGGACGAGGTTCCGCCCCTGGACAAGAACCGCAAGCACAGCCTGGATCTTGTTGTAGACAGGCTGGTGGTAAAGCAGGGCATGCGTTCGCGCCTCTCGGAGTCTGTGGAACTGGCCCTGAAAGAGGGCGACGGCCGCATGGTGCTCTGCAGGCTGGATCGCGAGGAAGGCCGGCAGGACAAGATGTTTTCTACCACGTCCTCCTGCCCGCATTGCGGCATAGCCATGCCTGCCCTGACGCCCGGACTCTTTTCCTTCAATACGCCCTTAGGCGCCTGCCCCCGCTGCGTGGGGCTTGGCACCGTGGAATATTTTGAGCCGCGCCTGATTGCCCCGAACAGGGGCCTCTCCCTTAAGGGCGGCTGCCTTTTGCCATGGGCAGACAAAAAAGTCTTCAGCCGCTATGAAAAGGCCCTGCAATGCTTAGGTGGGCGTCACGGATTTTCCCTGGATACGCCTTTGCAGGATTTTTCAGACGATGCCCTGGGCGCCCTGATGTACGGCGAGGATGACAAGGGTAAGCCCGCTGCCTCGTCTGCAGGGCTGCGCCGCAACTGGATGGGCGGCAGTGTCGCCCTCTCTGCCACAGGCGACTACCAGGCCAAAAAATTCAGCTTTGCAGACGACAAGGCCGTGACCGTGACAGAAGACCGCTGGCCTGGCGTGATACCGCTTCTGGAAAAGGGCATGCAGTACGGCGATGCCTGGCGCGACGAGCTGGCCAGGTACAGGCAGGCCTGGGACTGTCCTGCCTGCCACGGGGACAGGCTGGCGCCAGGCGCCTTGTCTGTGCGCGTGGATGACCTCTCTATTGCAGAATTTTGCAGGCTCAGCGTGCAGAAAGAGCTGGAATGGCTGAACAGCAGGACCTTTACCGGCAGAAGGCTCATTATTGCCGAGGCCCTGCTCAAGGAACTCAGGCACAGGCTGAGCTTTTTGTGCAATGTCGGCCTTGAATACCTCTCCCTTGCAAG
>CAVJEZ010000076.1:0-8648 GCA_963648625.1 Odoribacter splanchnicus | reverse complement strand
CTGTCCTCGCACATGAACTTTCTGGCAGCCGGACGCAAAGGGCCGCTTGAGGCAATAGCAAAGTGCATCCGCTCAGGAAGGCATATTGCCGTCTACGACGTAGAGATCCGCGATGCGGACAATGTCCTGCTGGCAAAGGGCACCTTTGAGGGCTTTCGCACAGGCACGGACTTTCAGAAGACAGAAGAAAAGTAACGGGCCGCATTCCGCCTTTTCTCCGGCCCGGACCGGCAGCAAAAGGGTCAGGAGCGCAAAGGATCAAGGCCCGCAAAAAAGGACGCATCCTGAGGGAAGCGTCCTTTTTTCTTTCTGCCTTTATACGGGCCGTAAGGCCCGGGCATTTTTTCAGCTGAAGAGGAACATAGTTGCCAGGCCCAGGAAGATAAAGAAGCCTGCGCCGTCCGTAATGGTTGTCAGGAAGATGCTCGATGCCTGGGCAGGATCTCGTCCCAGGGCCCTGAAAATAAGCGGTATGGATCCGCCCGCAATGGCGCCCAGGACCATGTCGCAGCACAGGGCGCCGCCCATGACGCCGGCAACAACAGGAAGCCCGGTAAAGATCCAGGTTCCCACAAAGGCCAGGAGCCCCATGGCAAGGCCGGTCATCATGCCTATCTTGCACTCGCGGAATACGGCCATCCAGGCCTTGCGCACGTCAAAGCGGTCCGTGGCAAGCTGCCTGATCATGACGGCCAGGGCCTGCTGGCCGGAATTGCCGCCCTGGTTGGCGACCATGGGCATGAGCACGGCCAGGACGGCCATCTGGGCTATGGTCCCGTCAAACTTGTACACCACCGAGGCTGACAGGGCCGAGTTGAACATGTTGACGCAGAGCCAGGGCAGGCGCTTGCCGACGCTCTCAAGCCAGGGCGTCTCCACTGTTTCCTCAGGGTCGGCACCGACCATGCCCAGCATGTCCGAGCTTGCCTCCTCGTGCATGATGTCCATGATGTCATCGTAAGTGACAACGCCCATGAGGTGGTTTTCATAGTCCACAACAGGCAGGGCCATAAAATTGTAGTGGCTGAGCTCCCCTGCCACGTCGCGCTTGTCCGTATCGTAGAGCACGCTGATGACGCTCTGGCCGGCAACGGCATCGGCAAGGATGGTCCCGGGCCTTGCCAGCATAAGGTCGCGCAGGGACAAGACGCCTACGAGCTTGTCCTCTTCGTCCACCACATAGCCGTAATAGGGGTTTTCCTTGTCTTCCTCCATCTCATGGCGGATGTGGCTGATGGCCTGGTCCACGGTCCAGGCGTCCTCCAGCATGATGATTTCAATATTCATGACGCCGGCAGCCGAATCCGGCGAGAAATTCAGCAGGTTGCGTAGCTCTTCCGAATCTTCCTTGGTCAGGCGTCCCAGCAGGGCGTCACGGTGTCCCTCGTCCAGCTCGTCCAGAACGTCGGCGGCATCGTCGGGGTCCATTTCGGCAATAATCTGGGCGGCGTCATCGGCGTCCAGGTTTTCCAGGACGTCAACAGCCACATTTTCATCCAGTTCTGCCAGGGCCTCTGCCGCATCCTCCCTGTTCATGCGCCGCAGGGCGCAGACCTGGGACTGCAGGTCCAGGTTTTCCAGGTGGTCTGCAAGGTCAGCAGGATGCACGTAGGAGGCTTCGGCTGCCGTGTCCTGGCATTCCTTGCTGACCAGGACAGGCCTTTCAGTCACCGGCTGGCTCCCTGCCTGGCTGTTCTGCCCCTGTACTGCCGCCTTTTCCCCTGCGGCATCAGGTGCGGCTTCGGGTGCAGCATCAGGCACCGCCGCTGTTTTCTCAGGGAGATTCCCAGCGGAAGTCCCTAAGGAATTCTCAAAGGCATTCTCAAGGGGAGCTGTCTCCTTGCGGTCTTTGGCAACGGCTTGTTCCTGTTCCAAACGCTGCTTTTCTTCCATGGACTCCTCCCCGGCCGGCGGGCACGCTGTGCCTTAAGCTTTGCCGCATGCGGCATCTGCCTGCCTTGTGAACGCTTTTTACCAAAAGCAAACGTCTTTGGACAAGCACTTATTTATCCCCCAAATGCACAAACAAGCAGGGATTACATGCATCTTTCCGCCGGACGGCACTGTTGATGACACGTTTTCTGGACAGGAGCTGCGGCCTGCGATCAGCTCCTTTTCTTTCAGCGGCAAAGCTGATAGTAGTTACAGGCTAAACAGTCGTCCTGCCTCGTGCAGTTTCCGTCCTGTCCGCAAGGACAGTTCAAATGACATATCAAGGGACATCCCGGATATGACATCCCCGACAGCCCCGGCTTATGCTGCAAAGGATACGGCGGCTGGTTTGAACATTCCTTTTTCCCGGCCATATATCCCATGAAAAAAGTCCTCCCAGCCTTCCTGATTCTGTCACTTCTCCTGGCCTGCCTTGTCATCGGCGCAGGCTACGCTCTCAAGGCCGGCATTGAGGACATGACCAGGAATACGGTCCTGAACCTTATGGGCCCGGGGGAAAGCTCTGTTGCCAGCGTGTCCTTCAGCCCGCTGTCACGCACTGTCACCGTAACCGGCTGGAGCACTACCTACCGCATAGGGCCTGAGACCTGCCATGCCGAAATAGAGCAGGCAGAGGGCACCATTACCATGCAGGGGCTTATTACATGCCTGCCGCTTCTGGACAGCCTCTTTTTTGACGAAAAGGACATCGTCCCTGTCATCAGGGATCTTGCCGTCAGAAACTGCAGCTGGCAGGGCGTTTCCATACTGGGCAGGGCATCCAGGCTTTCCATGAAGACCGTAAGCCTCCCCTATGCCCTGGCAAAGCAGTACTATACAGGCTCAAGGCCGCCCTTTATCGCCTCTGTCAACGGCTTTCGCACCGACCATGTGCTGATAGAGGACTTTACCGCCTCTAAAATCAAGCGCGGCAAGGCAGCCTCCACGCTGACAGCGCAAAAGGCTGAGCTCGAAAACCTCTTAGGCGCCAGCGCCTCAGCCCTGCGCTGCACGGACATTTTCTGCGGCAGCGCCAAAAAAGCCTGGACAGCAGAAAGCCTTTCTTTCAGGGACATACGCATCTCGCCCGAGCTCTTAAGCGAGCTTGTGGCCTACGGGCGTTCCCCTTTGGGCTTTGTCCCTGCCCCGCTCAAAAAGAGCCTTGATGCCAACGGGCGCATCTTCAGCCACGCCGAGGCCAGGAATGCAGGCTGTACGGCAAAAGGGCAGAAAGCCCTCATTACAGCCGCTTTCTGCACCCTGGACTGGCATGAGGAAAAAGGGCAGGCCATAGACTTCCGCATAGAGGACATGCGCATTCCGGCAGCTGCGCTTCCGCCGGACCTTGCCCCTGGCATGAAGGGCATGGAAGAAGTGCGCCTCAATGGCGGGGCGCATATAGCAGACCTGGCAAAGCCGCTCTGCACGGCAAACGTCACGCTTGACAATCTTGCCGATATTAAGAGCAGCATGCTCCTGCATCCCGAAACATTTGCCTTCAGCAACGTGCAGCTGGAATGGCAGGATCACGGCCTGATGAGGCGCCTGGCCCAGTGCGTGGCCCCTGAGCCGCACTTGTCCAGCATGGTGCTCAAGACAGCCGCCATGCAGCTTTGTTCCGGCGACAGCGAAAAGGACAGGGAGCAGTGCGAAAACATAACCGACTTTATAGACAGGCCGGGCACGCTTGCCATCAGCATGCGCCCCGAGATCATGTGCCCCCTTATGAACTGGCCTTCCCTCTTTTCGCGCTTCGGATCATTTTTTGAGGTGCGTACAGTGCAGGGCAGCCAGTCCCTGACCGAACAGGCCTTTCCAGCCAAAGAAATAAATGCCGGGAGCAATGCCAGATGAAAAAGCTGCAGCTGAAACGAGGCGAGGACCGCAGAACAAAAGCAGGGCATCTGTGGATTTTTTCCAATGAGGTAGACACAGCAAAGACGCCTCTTAACGACTTTTCTGCCGGGGAAGACGTCCTTGTCACAGACAGCCATGGCAGCGTCCTGGGATCTGCCTGCGTCAATCCCCATTCCCTTATCTGCGCCCGCATCCATGCCAGGAACTGCCAGCCGCTGGATGCTGATCTTCTGCGCACAAGGATAGCTGACGCCCTCGCCCTGCGCACAAGGCTCTTTGCTGATCCGTATTACCGCCTTGTCTTTGGCGAAGGTGACTTTCTGCCGGGCCTTGTGATCGACAGGTACGGCAGCCATCTGGCCTTCCAGATTACCACAGCAGCCATGGAGCAGCGCAAAGACCTGATATGCGAAATCGTGCACGATCTTGTCGGCCACACATCAGCCTGCTTTGACAATACCGTTGCCTCCCGCTCCCTGGAAGGCCTTGAAACCGGGTCCCGCCTTTTTGAAGGCGATGTTCCGGAGGAGCTGGCCGTCCTTGAAAACGGCATCACCTACCTTGCCCCGGCAAAGGACGGGCAAAAGACTGGCTATTTCTACGACCAGAGGGACAACCACCGCATGTGCGCAGGCCTTGCCAAGGGGTGCGACGTGCTGGACGCCTTCAGCTATGTGGGCGGCTTTGGCGCAGCCTGCGCCAAAAACGGGGCAAAATCCTGCGTCTATGCAGACTCATCGTCCAGGGCGCTGGAATACTGTGAAAAAAATCATGCGGCTCAGGCCCCGGACACGCCCTGCGAGTGCCTGCAGGCCGATGCCTTTGACGCCCTGAAAGACCTGCGCAGCCAGGGGCGTTCCTTTGATATCGTCAGCATCGATCCGCCGGCCTTCATCAAAAGGCGCAGGGACTACAAGGAAGGCCTCAATGCCTACCGGCGCCTCAACTATCTTGCCCTGCAGCTCGTCCGTGACGGGGGCTTTCTTGTGACAAGCTCCTGCTCGCAGCTTTTGTCAGGCGACGATCTGCGTAAGCTGGCTGCAACGGCCTGCGCAAAGCAGAACATCCATCCAAGGCTGGTCTTTTCAGGCAGGCAGGGCATGGACCACCCGGTCCACTGCGCCATGCCTGAAACAGCCTATCTCAAATGTCTTATCATACAGTGCACGCGCCAGCCCCGTCCGGGATCTGTCCGGGACACGGCTGACGGCATGCAGTAAGGAACCGACCCATGCTCAACAAAGCACGCCTGCTGACACCTGGCCCCACGGCTATCCCTGACGAGGTACGCCTGGCCCTGGCCCAGCCCATGATACATCACAGGAAGGCAGCCTTCCACAGCCTCATGTCCGAATGCCAGGAAAAGCTGCAGATCCTCTTTGGCACCAGCCAGCCAGTCCTGCCCCTTTCCTGCTCAGGCACCGGTGCCATGACGGCAGCCGTTTACAGCCTGTTTGCACCAGGCGACAAGGTGCTCGTTGTCGATGCCGGCAAGTTCGGCGAGCGCTGGGGCAAAATCTGCAGGGCACGCGGCCTGAACGTGGCCACGCTCTCCGTTGAATGGGGACAGGCAGTGCCGCCTGAGGACGTGGAGCAGAAGCTGCACGACGAGCCTGATATAAAGGGCGTCTTTGTACAGCTCTCCGAGACGTCCACCGGCGTCCTGCATCCTGTTCAGGAAATTGCCGCCAGAATGGCCGGCTCTGATGCCCTGCTCATCGTTGACGGCGTCTCCGGCGTCACCCTGTCTCCCTGCCCCATGGATGACTGGGGCATTGACTGCCTTGTGACAGGATCGCAGAAAGGGCTTATGCTTCCCCCCGGCATGGCCTTTCTGGCCCTCTCGGAACGTGCCTGGAAGCGCTGCCTGCCGGATCCCGGCTGCTTCTACTTCAACCTGCCTGCAGAAAGGGAAAAGCTCAAAAAGGGAGAGACCAACTTTACTTCCCCGGTCAACCTGGTCCAGGGCCTGAAAGTCAGCCTGGACATTCTCCTGCAGGACGGCCTGGACGCCCATTTCCACAAGCAGTGGGCCCTGACGCAGCTGGTCAGGAGAGCTGTCAGGGCCATGGGCCTCAAGCCCTTTGTGGCCAAAAACTACACCTGGGGCCTCACCAGCATCCTTGTTCCCGACGGCATAGACGGCACAAAGGTCGTCAAAGACTGTGCCGAGAAGCACGGCGTCTTCCTGGCTGGCGGGCAGGATTCCCTCAAGGGCCGCATTGTGAGGCTGGCCCATATGGGCTGGGCCGACTGGTCCGATCTTCTGGCCGGCCTCTATGCCCTGCACCGCAGCATCATTGACAACGGCGGCTTCAGCGGCTCGCATGACTTCCTTGAACAGGGCATGGCCTCCTACAGGGCGGCCCTGGAAGGAGAAACTGGCGTGGAGCCAATAGATCCGCACGACTAGGCCAGGCACAAGGCTTTACACAGGATTTTACAGCATAAGGAGTTTCCTATGGCTGACTCTCAGCAAGGCTTCGACGGCGCGCTTCCCGAGGTCACTTTTTCCACCTTTGCCATATCCCTGGCATCCTCTGCCCTGGTGCAGCTGGGTGAAGTGCCGGATCCGGCCACCAATGCCGTCAAGGCGGATCCCTTGATGGCAAAGCATATCATCGACACGCTGTCCATGCTGCAGGAAAAGACAAAGAACGGGCTCACACCCGATGAAAAAAGCCTGCTTGACAGCATCATCTACGAGCTCAGGATGAAATACGTCGGCTTGTGCAAAAAGGACAGCTAGGCGTATACAAAGGACAGAGCCTTCTTTCACTGCACGTATTTTAAGGAAGACAGATCATGGACACTATCAGAGCCGGCCTTGTAGGCATCACCGGCTATACCGGCATGGAACTGGCCCGCCTTCTTTGCGGGCACCCTTCAATGCGCCTTGTCATGGGATGCTCCCGTTCCGAGTCGGGACGCCTCCTGGGAGACTTTTATCCCTTTTTGCGCCACCTTCCAGGCTCTGACGTAGTCATCTCCGTCTACAACGCCAGGGAGATGGCAGCCCAGTGCGATGTTGTCTTTCTGGCTGTCCCCCACGGCAAGGCCATGGTCATGGCAGGCGAGCTGACAGATTTGGGCGTCAAGGTGGTGGACCTGTCGGCCGACTTCCGCATTCACGATGCGGCCGTGTATGAAAAGTGGTACAAGGTTGTTCATACCAGAAAGGACCTGCTCCCCAGGGCTGTCTTCGGCCTGCCGGAACTCTATGAGGAGCAGATTAAAAAGGCGCAGCTTGTGGCCAATCCCGGCTGCTACCCGACCTCTGCCATCCTGGGCCTGGCACCGGCCCTGTCATCGGGCTTTGTCTCGGGGCAGGACATTGTCATTGACTCCAAGTCCGGCACGTCAGGCGCAGGCCGCAAGGCCCAGGTGTCCTCGCTTTTCTGCGAGGTGCACGATTCCTTCAAGGCCTACGGACTGGCTACGCACCGCCACACCCCGGAAATAGAGCAGGAGCTCTCCCTGCTTGCAGGCTCTCCCCTGACTGTTTCCTTCAATCCCCATCTGGTGCCCATGGGCAGGGGAATCCTCTCCACCATCTACACCAAGCTTGCCTCATCCCTCTCCCTGGACGAAATCAGGCAGGCATATGAGGAGTTCTACCAGGACAAGCCCTTTGTGCGCATCCTGCCCAAGGGCGAGCTTCCTGAGACGCGCAATGTACGCGGATCGCTTTTCTGCGACATCGGCCTTGTCATGGACGAGCGGACCAGCAGGCTCATCATCGTCTCTGCCATAGACAACATCTGCCGCGGCGCATCGGGACAGGCCCTTTCCAATGCCAACCTCATGTTCGGCCTGCCGCAGTCTGCGGGCACCGGCCAGGCGCCCATACTGCCGTAGAAGGGTTTCCCATGAAGAACACGTCCATGAATGACACGTCCATGAGTGACACGTCCGGCCAGCAAAAATCCTCCCTGTCGTCCCTTGAAGACCGCCTGCAGGATCCGGATCTCTGCCGCAGGCTGCTTGACCGGCTGGACCTTGCCCTCTCGCACCTGCCAGGCAGGAGCATGCGCTTTATGGAAGTCTGCGGCACGCACACGGTCTCCCTCTTCCAGAGCGGCCTGAGATCGCTTCTTCCCGAAGGCGTCGTCCATCTCTCAGGCCCGGGCTGTCCTGTCTGCGTTACCCATGACTCCGAAGTGGCCGCCTTTCTGGAAATGGCAGGCAAGGACAATGTGTGCATCGCCACCTTTGGCGATCTTATCCGCGTGCCTGGTCCTGGCGGAAAAAGCCTGAAGCACGCCATGGCAGACGGAGCGCTGGTCAGAATAGTCTATTCCCCCCTGGATGCCTTAAAGCTTGCTGCAGAGCATCCTGAATGGACTGTCGTCTTCATAGGCATAGGCTTTGAGACAACGGCGCCCACTGTGGCCGGCACATTGCAGGCAGCCAGGATGCAGGGCCTGCACAATTTCTGCGTCCTGCCCCTGCACAAGCTTGTGCCTCCGGCCTTAAAGGCGCTTTTAAGCGAGGGCGACTCCTATATAGACGCCTTCCTGCTGCCAGGGCATGTCTGCATGGTGACCGGCCTTGAGCCCTTTTCCTTCCTGGCAGACCAATGGCATGTGCCTGCCTGCGTCGGCGGCTTTACGCCTGCAGACCTGGCCCTTGCCCTGTGCCTTCTGGCAGAAGACCTGGCAAAAGGCAGGGCAACAGTCAGCAATGCCTATCCAAGGGCCGTTCCTGCCCATGGCAACCCCAGGGCCATGGAGCTCATGCAGACCTATTTTGAGCCCTGCGATGCCTTGTGGCGCGGCCTTGGGCGCATTCCCATGTCCGGCCTGCGCATAAAGGACGAATTTGCCGAAATGAATGCCATGGCACGCCTTGGCATAGAG
>CAVJEZ010000075.1:0-8661 GCA_963648625.1 Odoribacter splanchnicus | reverse complement strand
AGCCATGCAGACGCTGACAATGCTGTTCAGGCGGTTCTGCAGGGCAGAAGCCAGGGACAGCTCGGCTGTAAAGAGCTGCCTTTCGGCATCAAGCACTGTCAGGTAGTCCGTATAGCCGTTGTCGTACTGCAGACGGGCAATGCTGGCTGCCTTGCGCAGGCTGTCCACCTGGGTCTGCATGGCCGTGACCACATTGTCAGACTCTTTCTGGGCAGTCAGGGCAGTGCGCACATCGCTGAAGGCACTCATAACAGTGCTCTTGTAGGTGGCAATGGCCTCTTCCTTGAGGGCCTCGGCATTTTTCAGGTTATACCAGAGGGCGCCGCCGCTAAAGATGGGCAGGCTGACTGCGCCGCCATAGCTCCATGTACCTGATGCAGGGGTAAAGAGATTGCCAAAGCCTGCTGCCAGCGTACCCAGGGCGCCTGTAATGGAGAAGCTCGGGAAGAACTGGGCCCTGGCTTCGCCTATGCCGGCATTGGAGGCCATGATGCCAAATTCGGCGGCCCTGATGTCAGGCCTGCGCAAAAGAAGCTCGGAAGGAAGGCCTTCAGGAATGGCCGGCGGATTGGGCAGCCTGTCAAGGGCCGCACCGCGTTCGGGGCTCTTCCAGATCTCCCTGGGAGAGCGTCCCAGCAGGACCTGCAATGAAGCCTCGCAATTGTCCAGGGCCATGGTGTTCGTATGAACTGCCGCCCTGGCCGTTTCCACTTCGGCCTTTGCTCTCTGCCAGTCAAGTTCTGTCAGCTCGCCAAGCTTGTACCTGCTGGTGTAGATGCGGAAGGCCTCTTCACGCGTAGCCAGGGTGCGCTTGGCCGTACTAAGCTGCATGTCATACGAGAGCATGGCAAAATAGCTCTGGCAGACCTGTCCGGCAATGGACAGCCTTAAAGCCTCGTGCTTCAGCACTGTCTGCAGCATGATGTTGGTGAGCCTGGTGTAGTGGTTGCGCGTGGCACCCCAGAAATCCAGTTCCCAGCTTGCTGCCAGCTGTCCCTGATAGGCAGTGAACCATTTTGAGGCGGGCATATGGGCGCCGAAGGAAGAGTTGGCCTGCTTCTCGGACACGCCAGTGGCCGTTGCCCCGCCCGTGGCACTGACAGAGGGCCAGAGCGATGAAGAGCCGATATTGGCCTGGGCCGCAGCCTGGCGGATGCCGGCCATGGAGGCAGCCAGATCCTGGTTGTTCTTCAGGGCCTCGTCAACCATGGCATTGAGCACGGGATCATTAAAACGCTTCCACCAGTCCGTATTGAGGGGCTGCGTAGCCGGCGTCAGCTTGGTCCATGCCTCAGGGATATCCATTTTGGGCTGCTCATAGTCCGGGGCAAAGGAACATGCCGAGAGCATGATTCCCATCCCCAGGCACATAAGCATTCTGGAAAGGAATTTGGAGGAAAGGATCGTAGACACTAGGCATTTACCTCCTCTTCTTCGTTGCCCTTGCCCTTGTTCGGATCAACCTTGCCCCTGATGAAGAGGGACGCCTTGCTCACAAGGATAAAGAACATGGGAATGAAGAGCGTTGCAATACAAGTGGAAAAGAGCATGCCGCCGATAACAGCCGTTCCGATGGAATGACGGCTGTTGGCACCGGCACCGGTGGACATGGCCAGGGGCACAACACCGAGAATAAAGGCAAGCGAGGTCATGATAATGGGACGGAAGCGCAGGCGGGCAGCATGCATGGCTGCAACGCCCAGCTCCCTGCCCTCACGCCATGCCTGCGTGGCAAACTCGACGATAAGAATGGCGTTTTTGGCAGACAGGCCAATCAGCGTCACCAGGGCAACCTGGAAATAGACGTCGTTTGTCAG
Source organism: Odoribacter splanchnicus (assembly GCA_963648625.1). GTDB lineage: Bacteria > Desulfobacterota > Desulfovibrionia > Desulfovibrionales > Desulfovibrionaceae > Desulfovibrio. The sequence continues at coordinate 6,844 of CAVJEZ010000075.1, read as the reverse complement.
GCCGCGTCCCCATTGTGCCACAAAGGCGCCGAGCACGCTGAAGGGAACGGAGGCAAGAACTGCCACAGGCAGGGACCAGGACTCATACTGGGCAGCCAGGATGAGGAAGACCATGACGAGTGCCATAACAAAAACAACGCTTGTGTCAGCCGTGGACAGCTTTTCCTGCAAGGAACTGCCGCCCCAGCCCACGCTGTAGCCTGTAGGCAGGACTTCGTGTGCCGTTTCCTCAATGGCATTCAGGACCTGGCCGGAGCTGTAGCCGTCAGCAGGCATGCCTGTGATACGGGCAGCCGGGAAGCCATTGTAGCGGGTAACAGCCTGGGGTGCAGTCTGGCGTTCCAGGGTGATAATGGCGGACAGAGGCACCATCTCGTCCTTATTGTTGCGGACAAAGACGTCGTCCAGGTTTTCGGACTTCAGGCGGTAGCTGGCATCAGCCTGCATGCGCACCTGGAAGGTACGGCCCATGTAGTTGAAGTCATTGACATAATAGGTGCCGAATACGCCCTGCATGGCTGTAAAGGCATCTGTCAGGGATATGCCCATGTCCTTGCAGCGGGCACGGTCGAGGTCTGCATAGACCACAGGGGCGCCGGTGCTGAAAAGGTTCTGACAGCTGGCCACGGCAGGATTCTTCATAGCAGCGGCACAAAGGGCATTGGTCTGCTTTTCAAGCATATCCAGTGTATCATTGGCGCGCATCTGCACATATCCTTCAAAGCCGCCCGTGTCGCTCATGCCGGGAATGGCCGGCGGCGAGAAGCCTAAGACTATGGCAGAAGGCTGCATGGCATTGAGGCGCATGAGACGTCCTGTAAGGGAAACGTCGTCCATACCTTTTGCCTTTCTGTCTTCCCACGGCTGCAACCCGTAGAAGAAGGTGGCGTAATTGGACTTGACCGAGCCGCTCAAAAGGTCAAAGCCGTTGATAACAACAGCATTTTCGACAACCTTGCTTTCCTGCTTGGCAAAGTCCTCAACCATCTTGCTTATCTGGCGGGTTCTGTGCGTCGAGGCACCGTCATCAAGGAAGACAACGCCAAGGGTATAGCCCTGGTCTTCATTGGGCACCATGGAGGTGGGAACCACGGAAGAAATGAAATACAGGAGGACGCAGACAGCACCCACGCCGCTCATGGCAATGACAGGAGCATTTTTTATGGCACGCACCGTGCGCACATAGGTGTGTGTGCACTTGCCGAAGTAATAGTTGAAGGCCACAAAGAAGCGCGGCAGATGCGTCTCCGAATGCCCTTTGAGCAATATGGAGCAGAGGGCCGGCGTCAGTGTCAGGGCCACGATGCCTGAGAGAACGACCGAAACGGAGATGGTAATAGCGAACTGCTTGTACATCTGTCCGGCAAGGCCGCCCATGAAGGATACGGGGATAAAGACCGAACAAAGCACCAGCACAATGGCTATCAGGGCTGAGGTAACTTCATGCATGGCCTTGGCAGTCGCCTCCTTGGGAGGCAGGTGCTCGGAGGCCATGATGCGTTCCACGTTTTCAAGCACGACGATAGCGTCATCGACCACGATACCGATGGCCAGGACCAGGCCGAACAACGTCAGTGTATTAATGGAGTAGCCTAGTGCCAGCATGCCGGCAAAGGTACCAATAACAGAAACAGGGACGGCGATACAGGGAATAATCGTTGCACGCCAGTTCTGCAAAAAGAGAAACACGACCAGGAAGACCAGCACCATGGCCTCGATAAGTGTGTGCTTCACTTCATTGATGGACGCCCTCACGAAGTTGTTCGTGTCAACAGGAGCTTCCAGTATCATGCCGTCAGGCATGTCCTTGCGGAGTTCGTTCAGCCTGGCAGTGACACGGTCGCCTGTTGCAATAGCGTTGGCACCAGGCAAAAGGTACACGCCTGCCTGCCTCGATATATGCCCGTTGTAGTACCCCTCAACGGCATAGCTCTGGGCGCCGAGTTCCACACGGGCGATATCCTTGAGCAAAAGCCTTGAGGAATCCTTGCCGGTGCGGACAATGATGTTTTCAAACTCCTCTACAGAGACCAGACGTCCCTTGGCATCAATCTGCCAGTTCATCATGGTGTCAGAAGGTGCCGGCTCGTCGCCTATGCGCCCGGGAGCAAACTGCTGGTTCTGATCCGATATGGCCTGTGCCACATCGGCAACAGTCAGATGATACTTGGCCAGAAGATCCGGCTTGAGCCAGACACGCATGGAATAGTCCGACGGGCCGAAGCTGGAAGCATCACCGACGCCTTCCACGCGCTTAAGCTCATCCAGGATATTGATTTCCATGTAGTTGGCCAGGTCAATGCTGCTGTATCTGTCATCGTCCGAATAGATACAGAGCAGCTGCAAAAACGATGGCGAACGCTTGGTAACCGAAATGCCCAGGGCCCGGACCGTAGAGGGCAGCAGGGTCTGCGCCAGATTAACCTTGTTGTTCACATTGACCAGGCACATGTCGGGATCGGCTCCCAGGGCAAAATAGACATTGACCTGGGCTATGCCTGCGCCTGACGAGGACGTTGACTGCATGTATAGCATGTGCTCAACGCCGTTAATCTGCACTTCAAGAGGAGCCACAGCAGTATCTGCTATGGTTTTTGCCGACGCGCCAGGATAGTTCAGCGAAATATTGACGGTGGTCGGAATAAGGTCAGGATATTGCGCAATCGGCAGCACGTTCATGGCAAGTGCGCCGGCAAGCGTAATAATAATGGAGATGACGCTCGACAAAATCGGGCGCCTGATAAAGATACTTGGTCTGACAGATGCGGCCATTCAGATTCACCTCACCGGTCTATTTCGCTTTTTCGGCGGCTTTTCCGTCTTTGGGAGCGTTCGGATCATCGTAGCGCACGGTCTTGCCGTCGCCGGCCTTGAGCATGCCGTCAACAACAATGCGCTCGCCGCCCTTGAGGCCTGAGTCAAGCAGGTAGTCCTGGCCGATGCTGGTTGCAATCTTTACCGGCTGGCGGTGTGCAACATTCTGCTTGTCCACCACAATGACAAAGGCGCCGGCATCCGTAATCATCACGGCATTCTGGGGAATGATGACTGCATTGAGAAGAACGTCGCCTATCATGAAGACGCGCACATACTGGCCGGGCATAATGGTATTGTCACCATTTTCAAAAGTTGCCCTGGCGCCGATATCGCCCGTGGTCACCTTCACCTGGGAGTCAATGAAGTCAATGACGCCGGAACGGCCGTACATGCTGCCGTCAGCCAGGCGGATCTTAGCCTCGTAGACATTGTTCTCCGGAAAACGCAGGCGGCCTTCCCTTTCAAGCTTCTGCCTGTACATGCGCTCAGGGGCGGAAATGGAGAAGTCGATATACATGGGATCGGTCTGGTTTACCGTTGTCAGCAGGGAGTTGTTGCTCACGAGGTTGCCCACGGTCACTTCTTCCTTGGAGGTGTAGCCTGACACAGGAGCCACGACCTGGCAGTATTCAAGGTTGATTTCTGCCTGGCGCAGGGCAGCCTTGGTGCTGTCATACTGGGCCAGGGCTGCATCCCTGTCCTTCTGCGAAACGGCATTGGCCTTGTACAGGGGGCGGATACGGTTCCACTCGCGCTCGGCGTTCATGTACGCGGCCTTTGCCTGATCGTAGGCAGCCTCGTACTGGTCCCTTTCAAGCTGGAACATCTGATCGCCGGCATGGACATAGCCGCCTTCACGGAACATCTTCTTTTCTATGATGCCCTGGATACGGGCACGGACGTCAACAGCCCGTGAGCCGGCCGCAGTGGCCAGATAATCAGCCGGCCAGGAAACGTCCTGGCAGACTACGTCCTGCACCTTCACATAAGGCACATTGGCATGCCCTCCGGCCTTGTCCCCGTCCTGACAGGAAGCAAGGAGAAGACTTGTGAGCAGAAGGCTTAACAAAAGTATGGATTTTCGCATGCTGTGACTCCGCTATGCTCGTCATATTTTCTTTGAAAATCTTCTCTTGCGGGACATTGTCCGTCCGGCAGGCGCCTGTTTCTGGCAGCTGTTTCCGGGGGAAAAGGCCTGCTGCACAGCACCGCCGATCGGGCTTTAGTTCTGTCCTTGCAAAAGAAACCTGGCGCATCAAAGAACGGCACAGGCTCTTGCGACAGGATGTCAGAAAACATGCCTGGTCGCAAAAGATGAGATTTTCTAGTACTATGTACTAGAAATTGTCAAGTATGTTACACCGAAACGAAAAAGAAGAAAAGAACAAAAAAATAGCAGACTTACACAGGGATGACTGACTGTTCAAAGAAGATGCGGCCTGCCCCCTAACAGGTTTAAATAGGCTGTTTTTTTTCTGCCTGCCTGTCTTTTTCAGGCGTCCATTCCGGCAGCTCATACAAGACAAAGATGCCGGCGGGATCCAGATCCTGCCGGCATCTTTGCCAGATTCTGTCTGCTATGCGTTTTCTTCTCCGAGAGGGGCTGAATAGCCGCACTCCCTGTTCGGACAGGCCAGCTCCGTTCCCTGGCGTGTCCTGCGCACTACAAGATACGGCGAGGAACACGAGGGGCATGGCTTGTTCACAGGCTCGTTCCACATGGCGTAGTCGCAGTCCGGATAGCGGCTGCATGAATAAAAGAGCCTGCCTCTTTTGGAACTTTTTTCCACCAGCTCGCCCTTGCCGCACTTTGGGCAGGTCACATGCGTGGTATAGGGAGAGGCATGGCGGCATTTGGGATAGGCGGAGCAGGCTATAAAGCGGCTGCCTGTGCGCGAGCGCTTGAGGACAAGATCAGCCCCGCATTCGGGGCAGGTACCCATTACCTGTACCTCGCTGGCGCAGACCTTGAGGGCGCCTGAATCGTCGCGCACAAAGTTGCTGCTGTACTTGCAGTCAGGATACCCGGAGCAGGCCAGGAATGCCCCTGCCTTGCCAAAGCGGATGAGCAGCGGCTTGCCGCAGTCAGGGCATTTAAGGGAGGTTTCCATGCCGCCCTTGAAATTTTTCATGGCCTGGGAAGCTGCCTCAAGCACGGGATTAAACTGGCTTGAAAAATCCGTCAGCAGTTCCACCCAGCCTTCCTTGCCCTCGGCCACCATGTCGAGCTGGGTCTCCATGTCAGCTGTAAAGTGCACGTCCATAAGCTGGGCAAAGCATTCCATCAGCTGCTGGCAGACAACCCTGCCAAGCTCTGTGGGAACAAAGGCACGTTCCTTCTTGTCCACGTAGCCCCTGTTTTCCAGGGTGGTAATAATGGTGGCATAGGTTGAGGGACGCCCTATTCCCAGTTCTTCCAGTGAACGAACCAGGGCTGCTTCCGAATACCTGGCAGGCGGCTGCGTAAACTTCTGCTCCTTTTCTATGCCGAGCCGCTCAAGCACCGCTTCCTTCTCTATCTTGGGGAGCAGCGTGTCCCTGTCCCCGTCCATGACCTTTGTCCAGCCGTCAAAAATCTGGCGCTGTCCCTTGGCCTGCCATTCAGTGTCAGCACAGCTAACGGTTACTGTTGTGTCCGAATAGACGGCGGAAGCCATCTGCGACGCCAGAAAACGCGACCAGATGAGCTTGTAGAGCGTATACTGCTCCTCTGACAGGGAATCCCTGACGCTGTCAGGCGTGACAGAGGCATCAATGGGGCGGATTGCCTCATGGGCATCCTGGGCAGTGGCCTTGACCTTGAAATTGCGCATCTCGGGCGGCAGGTACTTTTCCCCGAAGCTTGAGAGGATAAATTTGCCGGCAGCCTCCTTGGCCTCATCCGATATGCGGGTCGAGTCGGTACGCATATAGGTAATCAGCGCCCTGATGCTGCCGTCCTTCATCTCTATGCCTTCGTACAGGCGCTGGGCTATGCCCATGGTCCTTTTGGCAGAATAGCCGTGGCGGGTATTGGCAGCCTGCTGCAGGGTAGAAGTTGTAAATGGAGGATGCGGGTTGCGGACACGCTCCCTGCTCTCCACATTTTTTACAACAAAATCGTGTCCTTCCAGCGACTGTTCCAGGGCGTCTGCTTCGTCCTTGCAGGTTATCGAGGCCTTTTTGCCGTTTACCTTTGCCAGATCGACCCTGAACGTCTCATGCGTACCAGTGGCGAGAAGGGCGCGGAAAAGCCAGTATTCCTCAGGCACAAAGGCCTCGCGCTCCTTTTCCCTGTCCACAATAAGCCTTAGGGCCACAGACTGCACGCGTCCGGCAGAAATGCCCCTTTTGACAGTCTTCCACAGCAGGGGAGAGATTTTGTAGCCCACAAGCCTGTCCAGGATGCGGCGGGCCTGCTGTGCATTAAACAGGTTGATGTCCAGATCCCTCGGGTGCTCAAGGGCTTCCAGCACTGCCTTTTTGGTAATCTCGTTAAACTGTATGCGCTTGATGTCCTTGGCCTTGCCTTCAAGCAGCTTTGCTATGTGGCAGGCAATGGCTTCCCCCTCGCGGTCAGGATCGGGCGCCAGATAGACAGTGTCCGCTTTTTTCGCGGCAGCCTGCAGCTCGGACACCAGCTTTTCCTTTTCGTGGATAATCTCATACTGGGGGGCAAAGCCGTGCTTTTCATCCACGCCCAGCGTATTGGACGGCAAATCGCGCACATGGCCTACGCAGGCAGTAATCTTGTAGTCCTTGCCCAGGTTAAATTTTTCTATGCTTTTCACCTTGGTCGGTGATTCTACGATGATAAGCTTGGTGCCCATTGTCCCTCCGCAATAACTGCACCGGGAGAATACGAAAAAAAAAAGACAGGTCAAGCAGGGGATTGCTCCGTGCAGCTGTTTTTGCAGGCCGGAAATTCCAGCCTTCTGCCAGGGCAGAAGGCCTGCCTTACCCATCTTTCAGCAGCCCTGTGCAGCAAAAAACCAGGGCTAACGCACAAGGGATGATAAAGTCTAGCTGCTCCAAGTGATTTTCATCA
>CAVJEZ010000074.1:5290-8748 GCA_963648625.1 Odoribacter splanchnicus | reverse complement strand
AGGGCTCTTTCTACGGCTGTGGAATTGGCGACTGTCTGCGTAATCATCGTCTCACTCCAAAAGAAGCAAAGGGAGCAAAGGCTTTCCCCTGCTGTCCCTTTTGCATCAATTTGGAAAAATAGTAGTCAAAACACACTGTAATGACAACTGTTTAGCTATGCTTTTTTTTTCGCAGGAAACTTTCCTCATGCAGTTTTGGAAAAGAAAAAGGGCCTGCCCCTTCAGGCAGGCCCTGACGGCATTTGTTATGTTCCCTGTACCGCTCAGATTGTAGCAGGATCGGCCTTTTCCACCCTGCGTGCCCCGTAGAGGGAGCTCACACAGTAGAGTGCCGAGCTTGAGAGCACCTGCGGCAGGGACGCCTCGCGCTCTTCAAGGACGTGCTTTTTGAGAAGCATGCTGCGCAGCACATCATTGCGCATGCCGGCGTCATCGGGCGGGCAGAGAAGCTTTGATCCCTGCTGAAAGACCAGCTCGCTTTCAGCGCAGCCAGCCACAACGGCAAAGCGGTTTACAACCACGGCATCCTGCCATGTGCCGTCAGCAAGATGCTTCTTTACATCGTCTTCGCAGGGCAGGGGCTCTGTGAGGCTGAGATGCACAAGGTCAGTGCGCTCATCCAGGGCCTGGCGCACATAGCCAAGCACAGGCGCCCTTTCAGGAAGAGGATCGGCTTTGACAGAGAGCTTTCCTGCTGCATCAAGGACGATGGAGAGCGCATAAGGCCCGGCAGCAGGATCAGTTCCCTGCCTTTCAAGCTCCTCTTTCCATGCCCCGGGCAGCCCGGACCAGGCATTTTCAAGGCTGACCTTGAAATCGGCCAGATCGCCGGGAAGCGGCAGGGGGCCTGCCGGATTGACGGCAGTGCCCAGGGCGTCAACGGCACTTGTATCAATGCAGTGATCCTGGCCCAGCTTCTTTATGCGGTCCAGATGCTCCCTTAAGAGAAAGACAGCATTGTTTTCAAGGCGGGTGCAGGCGCTTATCTCTGTGCCCTCAGGCAGGCAGAGCCTGCGCATGCTGCCGGCAGGATCGGCATCCCCGGGCTTCATGACGCAGCAGAAGACGTCTTCCTGCCTGGCCCTGACCATGAGGCAGTCAGCCCCGTGGAAGACGATGCTCTCACGGGAAAGGCAGCCTATGCCCAGCACTTCGTCCCTGCCAAAGGAGCTTTTCAGGATCTCCTCCACTGTCATGGACCTTGCCTTGGCAGCATCCTGCTCGTCCTTTAAGTCAAGGCCGACAATCTGGTGGCTGCAGAGGGCCAGCACTTCCTCAAAGGCATCCTGGTAGTAGCCGCCGGTGCTGAAAGAGGGGGCCAGCATGGCAAAGATGTCCTTTCCCTGGCATCTTGTGGCAAGATCCCTGGCATAGGGCGTGTCCTTTGTGCCGGCAACGGCATAGAGCTGGTGCAGGCTGTTGTGCAGGGGGCGTATGGCAGGGCAGAAGACCTGCTTTTTGCGGCCGGACTCATTTTGATCATTCTGCCCGTTCTGTTTGGAGCACACCCTGAAGAGGAAGAACTTGAGCAGGGGCGTGTCAGGCTCCTCAGGGATCATGTGCTCGTCAGGATAGATGGCAGCCCTGCGGAAATAGCCTGTCAGATAGCCTGAGCGGCGCAGCTTTTCCAGCTGGGAGAAGGCTTCGGGCAGTTCCTCCTTGCGGTAGGCCTGCACTGTGTACATGGGTTTGAGATAGACGGAATTCTGATAGATAAACATATGTATGGCTCGTATATGGTTCGTACATAGCGCTTAAATGGCTCTTGTACGGCTAAAGCTCTTCCAGTGGGGCTGATATCCCGCCGGACATCCGGTCCGGCATCCTGCCCGGCGTCCGGCCCGGCATCAGACAGGATGTTCCTAAAGCCCTGCCTGCCAGGCTGCGGCCAAGGTCCAGCAGGGACTCTTCAATGCCGGGCGCAAGGTCATCCGGCGTGTTTATGCCCCGCAAGGCATAGTTTTTTTCCACAGGACAGCCAAGGGCGCCCATAAAATACCTGACGCTGAGCCTTGATCCTTCAAACAGCTTTGCACCCTTGGTCTGGCCTGCCAGAAAGAGGGCCGTGCTGCTTCCTGTCTCCGGAACATGCCCCTGTAAGGCATCTGCAGAGGAGTCCGCAGAGGCGCCTGCCGGGGCTTCTGCGGCAAGGGACGCATTGTAAAAACGCTGCCCCCTGTCAATGAGCGCCTTGGCCTGCGAGGGCAGGCCGTAAAAATACACGGGCGATATCCAGAGGACATGCTCATGGGATCGGACAAGGGAAAATACTGCCTCGCAGTCGTCATTGGCTGCAAGCGGGCAGGCATGCGGGGCTTTTGCACAGGCATCGCAGTGGATGCAGCCGGCAATCCTTTTGTCCCACAAGGAGACAAGGCATGGGGCAGTGCCGGATTCAGAAGCGCCCCTGGCAATGATTCTGGCAGCCCTGGCTGCCGATCCGTTTGCATGGGGCGAGCAGCAGAGAATGAGCAGCTGCTTGTTTGTACAGGCTGGCATCGGCCTTCCTACTGCCCGCCTGCAAAGTCGCCGATATAGGGGTTGTGATTGCGCTCTTCCCCTATGCTTGTGGCAAGGCCGTGCCCGGGGTAGACCTTGGTGCTGTCAGGCAGTGCAAAGAGGACCCTGCTTATGCTGTCAAGAAGGGCTGTCTGATCGCCCATGGCAAAGTCCGTGCGCCCCATGGAATGATAGAAGAGCGTGTCGCCTGAGAAGACGCAGGACTCGCTCTTAAAATAATAGGCGACAGCTCCCGGGCTGTGCCCGGGTGTAAGCAGGATCTCTGGGCTGAACGACGGAAGTGGCAGAGACGATGAAAAGGGCGTTGCCTTAAACGGCGGAACCAGCGGCATGCCCCAGAGGCCGCCCTGGGAAATCTCAGTGGAGGCTATGACGTCGTCTCCTGCCGGAACATAGCAGGGCACGCCGGTTTTACCTTGCAGTGCGGCTATGCCGTACTGATGGTCAAAGTGCCTGTGCGTGACAAGGATGGCTTCCAGCTCAAGGCCTTCTTCCTGCAGAAAGTCCAGGATGGGAGCCGGATCGCCTCCCACATCTATAACCAGTGCCTTTTGATCGTTGTCAATGATGTAGCTGTTCGTTTCAAGAACGCCCAGGGGAATGGTAGTGATGCGCATGGCTGCTCCGGAATGGAAGGCAATAAAGACAGCTGTGTCCTTTTGCCGCTCATGTTGCTTGTGCTTGCGGCGCCAAGTGTACGCAAAAAGAGGCAGGCGGGCAAACAGAAGCCTGAAGGCTGCAGGCCCGGGAAGTATGCAGGGCGGAAAGAAAAGGGACGCCTTTGAACGTAAGATAGATGAAAAATCCCTCATATGCACAAGTCTGTAGGTTCGTGCATATGAGGGAAGTGTTTTGCCAATGGGCAGGAAAGTTCACCTGCTAGACGTCAAAGAGCATTTCCAGGTCTTCCCTGGTCAGGGACTTCCATGTTTCCTGGC
>CAVJEZ010000074.1:0-4546 GCA_963648625.1 Odoribacter splanchnicus | reverse complement strand
CCAGGGTCTCGGTATCGCCGTCCTTGATGGGACGGACTATGCCGCGCTGGAAGGCATGCTGGCTGCCCAGAAAGCCCGGCATGAGGAACTCGAACAGGCTCCACAGCTCAAAGAGGTTGTTCTCTATGGGCGTGCCTGAGAGGCAGAGCCTGAGCCTGGCATTGAGCCTGCGCACGGACCTGGCCGTGATGGTGTTGGGGTTCTTGATGTTCTGGGCTTCGTCCAGGATGACGGCATTAAAGTCGTACTTCTGGATTTCCTCAAGGTCGCGCCTGAGCAGCGCATAGGTGGTGATAATGAGGTCGGAGTCCGCTATCTCGCGGAACATGTTCTCGCGGTGCGTGCCGTAGATAATGATGCGCTTGAGATCAGGCACAAATTTTTCGGCTTCCCTGTCCCAGTTGGGCAGGACAGAGGTGGGCACCACGATGAGGTTGGGGCCTGTCAGCTTTTCCTCTACCATGTGCTGGATAAAGGCCAGCGTCTGGATGGTCTTGCCAAGGCCCATTTCGTCGGCAAGAATGCCGCCAAAGCCGTACTCGGACAGGAAGTTCAGGTAGGCCAGGCCCTGCAGCTGGTAGCTTCTCAAGGAGGCCCGCAGGCCCTTGGGGGCAGGGACGACGCGCACTTCCTTGAAGGAGTGGATCTTTTCCCTGAGATGGCTCCAGAAGGAGTCCGTCCTGGCATCCGGCACGTCGTCCAGGATGCTGTCCAGCATGGGTGCCTCGAACTGCTTGAAGACGGTCTGCGGGGGCTTGGAGGGATCAAGGCCCAGGGCAGTAAGCTTGTGGGCTATGCGCTGCAGCCATTCCTCGGGCAGGGAGGTGTAGGATCCATCCTTCAGCTGCACATAGCGCTTGCCGCGCATCCATGCCTTCCAGATCTTTTCCAGGGGCAGGGACTGCCCGTCGTAGTCCACGCTGATGTCCAGGGAGAAGATCTTGTCCTTCTCGTTGCTGACAACCTCGGCCTGGATGGTGGACTTGGTGGAGCGCACCTTGTAGCGGGAAAGGGCCTTTTCGCCATAGACGCGGTAGCGCTCAATGAGCTTGGGATAGGTGTCAAGCAGGAAGGCAATGGCCTCCTCGGGCTCAAGGAACCAGAGCTTGTTGGAGCGGGGCTGGAAGCCTATGCTGGAAAGCTCTGTAAGCAGGTCCGCCTCTTCCTGCTGGTGGCGGCGGACAAGGTAGGTCTGTCCCTCGTAGGTGTAGCTGCCGGTCTGGAAATCCGGGTTGGGGCCGCCAAGGGAAAATTCGCCGTGGCGCGTCTCGTAGATGTTGTCGATTTCCAGGGTGAGCAGGCTTCCTTCCTCGTCAAGGAAGAGCTTGGGATAGTAGGTTGCCGGCTGGAAGACCGGCTCCATGATCTTGAGGAACTTTTCCGGCTCGTAGAGCTCTGAGGAGGGCAGCTTGGTCCAGACCCTGTCCAGGAATTCGGAAATGTCCTCGTGGGACACCACGGGACGCTCATGGATAAGGCTGCGCACAAGCCCGGGGTCCAGGCCTGTCTGCACGGGGTAGAAGTTGCGGTGGTAGCAGACCCACAAAGGCATCTGGCCGTGGAAGGTAATTTCCTCCCTGCTTTCTTCTGCCTGGTGCTCCTTGTCCTCCTCCTCGTCGTCCCTGCTGCTGATATAGATGAGGGGGCGTCCCTCGCGCTTTAGGAGGACGTCAAAGCAGAAGCCCTGGCTGTCCAGGTTGGGCTTGAGCTTCAGCGCAAAGGGCGTGCTCTCTATGCGGCAGGGCTTGTCCGTGTCCTTCCAGAATATGTAGTGCTCATGGCGTATGGCCCAGAAGAACCAGGACACAAGCCCGTCCGGGATTTCCACCTTGTGCCCGAAATAGTCAACGTGCAGGCCTATCTGCCTGGCGACGCCGGGAAGCTCGGGGGATGTCTCGCACCAGTCCTGGTTGGCAATGATCTGCTCCAGCGTCACTTCGTTGTGCACGGTGGAGAGGCCGGACTTGTTCTGGCGGGAGCGGAAGAAGGACACCAGGAGGCGCCCCTGGTCAGGCTCAAAGCGGAAGACAAGGTAGTGCTTGCCTGCCTCGGGCTCGACAGAGGAAGAAAAATAGCCCAGGAAGGTCTGGCGCCAGTCCGTGGCGTGCACATGGTTTTCCGCCTCATGGCCTTCTTCCTTGTGCAGTTCGTCCACAAGGTGCAGGGCCAGGGCGGCAACATGGCGGCAGACGCCGGTAAAGGCATCGGAGCAGTTGCATTCCGGCTTGACAGAGCGGTCGGATATGGAAAATGTCAGGCGCGGCGTGTAGAGCTGGAAGTCGTCTCCCTGGATGCTGCCGCTGACGGACCATGTCTCCCCTTCCTCAATGTGCATTTTCTGCATGCCGGCTTCGGACAGGATGAAGCTGCCGGCATCGCGTATGTATTCGGGCACCTTGTCGTGGAGAAAGGACTGGCTCAGCTCCAGGATGACATTGTTTTCGGATCTGCTCATGATACCTCTGGTTTTGCGGGCGTATGGCACAGCCTCAAAGGCTGCGGGCTGCTTCCGCAAATACAGTATTCAGAAAAAGCATTTTATTTGACAAAACCTATCTTTTGAAATGTAGTACAAAACAGAGCAAATGATCAATCTCTTTCTTTGTAACATTGTAACATTGGCATGGTGAACAGTATGAATGCAGTACGCAGCGTATTGGCATGCCTGCTGGCCCTTTTTGTGTGGCAGGCAGGTGAGTGCAGGGCAGAAGGCAGCGAGCCGCAGTCAGGGGGCAGGCTTGTCCTTGGAACCATAGGCGAGCCGTCCAACTTAAATCCCTATATCAGCATGGACTCTGCCTCGCACGACGTGGCTGACAGCATCTTTGTCAGCCCCCTGCGCTACGACAAAAATCTTAACCTTGAGCCGTGGGCTGCCGAAAGCGCAGAGCTTTCAGACGACGGCCGCACCCTGACCATACGCCTGAAAAAAGGCATCTTCTGGGAAGACGGCACAGAGATGACTGCCGATGACCTGGTCTATACTGTTCAGACAGTGGCAAAGCCCGAGACAGGATCCCCCTATGCCGAGGACTTTATGCGCATAAAGTCCGTCGAGGCCCTGGACAGGTACACCGTGCGCTGCACCTATGAAAGCTACTATGCCAGGGCCCTGCCGTCCTTCTGCTCGTCCATACTGCCAAAGCACGTTCTGGAAGGGCAGGACTGGCGCAGGGGCGAATTTGCCAGAAAGCCGGTAGGGGCAGGCCCTTTCAAACTGGCAGGCTGGGAGAGCGGATCCATGGTGACGCTTGCAGCCAATGAAAAGTATTTTATGGGGCGTCCGAAGCTGGACGAGGTCGTCTACCGCGTCATTCCCGACTCTGCGACCATGTTCATGGAGCTGCGTGCCAAGCGCCTGGACATGATGGGGCTCTCGCCTGAGCAGTACCTCTTGCAGACAAAGGGGCAGTTCTGGCAGGAGGAGTTTCACAAGTACCGCTATCTGTCGTCTGCCTATACCTATCTTGGCTTTAACATGCGCCATCCCTTCTTCAAGGACAAAAGGGTGCGCAGGGCCATTTCCCATGCCATTAACAGGGAAGAGCTGGTGCAGGGTGCGCTTCTCGGGCAGGGCGTGGCAGCCTTCGGGCCGTACAAGCCGGGAACTGCCTACTATCATCCCGAGCTTAAGCCCGTGAAGCAGAATGTCAGGCTGGCAAAGGCCCTGCTTGCCGAGGCAGGCTTTACGGATACGGACGGCGACGGAATACTCGACAGGGACGGCAAGCCACTGTCCTTTATCATCCTGACCAACCAGGGCAATAACGAGCGCATCCTGGCGGCCACCATTATCCAGAGGGAGCTTAGGAATGTCGGCATTGACGTGCAGGTGCGCACCGTGGAATGGGCTGCCTTTATCAACGAGTTTGTCAACAAGGGCAGCTTTGATGCCGTGATCTTAGGCTGGACCATTACGCCGGATCCGGATCTCTACCAGGTGTGGCATTCCTCGCAGGCCGTGCCGGGCGGGCTGAACTTTACAGGTTTTGTTTCAAAGCAGCTGGATGTCCTGCTTGAGGAAGGGCGCAGGACGCAGAACGAGGACCTGCGCAGAAAGATCTACTACCGCGTGCAGGAGCTCCTTGACGAGGAGCAGCCGTACTGCTTCCTCTATGTTCCCTATGCACTGCCTGTCCTCAATGCAAAGTTCCAGGGCATAGAGCCTGCGCTGGCAGGCATTACCTGGAATATGGACAGATGGTGGGTGCAGGAAAAGCAGGCAGAAAAGGGCAGTCCTGCCATGAGCCCGAAGTAGGGAGGAAGGTTTTAAGGCAGTTGCTGGCGGAGCCTTGCTACCCGTTGCCGTGCTTCAATGCTGGTAGCACATGGCAACACTGCTCCACGGGCCGTGTTCGCAAAGTCTGCAAGAGCATATTCTTCCGGAGGAATCAGCCGTTTTGCGGCAGGGTTTGCTTATACTCTTCTGTCCTGGCTATACAAAATTTCTGATGGAAGGATATGCCCCAGAACATGATTTTTTCATAGACTCCATCAAAATTTTCGACATATCTCATCTCTTTAATCTGAGAGATGGCATCCTCTG
>CAVJEZ010000073.1:0-8750 GCA_963648625.1 Odoribacter splanchnicus | reverse complement strand
CCTGTCAACAACTTTTTCGATTTTTCTTCAAAAAATTTGTCTCGTACAACTTCGTATATCTCATAACAGTTCAGGATTTTTGTATAAAAACAGATCCTTAGATTCATGCACGAAAACTTCTTTCCGCGGACCTTAAGGCTGTTCTGAAGACAAAATAAGGTCCGGCCCGTCCATGAAGTTCATGGAAGAGCCGGACCAGGAGGTTGCTATGTCTGCCGTGAATTCCTGAATTTGCCTGTTATCCCTTCTATCTCTGTACAATGAGACGCTGGCCTACATGGATGGTTTCGTTCGGCAGGTTATTCCATCTTTTCAGGTCTGCCACGCTTACATTGAGCTTGCGGGAAATCTGATACAAATTGTCTTTGGGCTGTACGCAGTAGTCACCGCCTTTGCTGCCCTTTGTCTTGGAAGCCGCACGGCCCTGATTCTTTGTCTTGGAGGCAGGAACTGCATTCTGCCTTTCAAGCCTGGCAGACTTTGCCTTGTCCACCCTGACCGGATTTTTTGCATATGCCGCTGCCTGCTGCTGCGCCGTCTTAGGCACATAGGCCACAGTGCTGCGGTTCTTATGCGAGACTGCCATATTGTAATGAGGATTGTATTCCTTGAATTCCGACCATGACAGCTGGCAGGCACCGGCCATAGCCTTCAGGTCCGTACCAGGGGCAAGGCAAATCGGCGTCACCTTGGGCTGTGTGTCAGGATTAATGTCATTAAAGCCAAGCTGGGGCAAATTGTTCATGATTGAAACGACGGCCAGAAATTTCGGAACATAGTCCTTGGTCTCCTTTCTCAGCCTTATCCCTTCATCCAGCCTGTCATTTTTCTTTAATACACCGAAGAAGGTTCTTTCGCCTGATTCCTTGCAGGCCTTTCTCATCTTTGTCTCGCCTGCATTGTAGGCCGCAATTGCTGTAGGCCAGTCACCGAAATCCTTGTACAGCTTTTCCAGATAATTGGCAGCTGCAATGGTGGCAGCATAGACATTCATGCGCTCGTCTGCCCATGTATCCTGCTCAAGGCCGTATGCTGCGCCCGTGACCGGCATAAACTGCCATGCGCCCTTCGCGCCAGCAGTAGAGCAGGCGCTTGCCCTGTAGCCGCTCTCAACTATGGCCAGGTAGGCAAGTTCCTCGGGCATATGGCGGGAACGGAACACTTCCTTGGCATAGCCTAAGTATTTTTCTGCCCTTTTTGATCCGACCTCTATGGTCTTGCGGCCGGGTCCGAGATAATACGCTATTTTCTGGTCTATCATAGGCTGGGCTGAGGCAGGAACTGTCCTTGCAATTTCACCCTTGTTCTGTTCAACAACAGCTTTCTGCGATTCAGTCAGGGCCTGGGGCGCGGGAGCCGGGGGAAACCAGTCCGATCCGCCAAAATCATTTCTTGCCGAGCAGCCTGTCATAAGGGCAACAAGCATGCAGATAAGAAAGAGACGCACTGCAGGCATCCGCATATCAAAGCAAGGAATATATCTGGCCATTTCAATACCCTGAGCTTTTGCTTCTTGCGTTGCTGATTGCCTTCATATAGAAGCCATTGCAATCCGCTTTTCACAAGGAATTATCACATGGAAAATAACGCGTCCTTTATTCTGCCTGGCATAAAGCCAGTTCTCGAACTCCTTCAAAGCACTCCCGGCCGGATTGACCAGGTATATTGCCGCAAAGGAGGACGCTCGGCAGAACTTCTTGAAATCCAGGACCTCTGCCGCAAAAACCACATACACTATACGCTTGTTGATCAGCCGGCCCTGGACCGGCTCTGCCGCACTGACGGGCAAAAAGGAACTACCCGTCACCAGGGGGTTGTTGCCAGACTTTCCAGCATTACCACCGTGGGCCTGGACGAACTTCTTGCCTCTGCAAGAAAAGCCCCTCTTCAGCTGATTGTTGCCCTTGACCAGGTCAAGGACCCTGGAAATGTAGGAACCCTTGCCCGCACCATGTATGCACTGGGTGCAGCCGGACTTCTCATCCCCGAACACAATTCAGCCTTTCTGGGACCGGCTGCCCTTCGCTCTTCTGCCGGAGCGCTTAACAACCTGCCCGTTTCCCGCGCCACCAACCTCGCCAGAGCCCTTGATGAAGCAGAAGAGGCTGGTTTTACGATTTACGGCACAGGACAGGGAGCTGACGGTTCAAGCATCAACCCCTATAAGGAAGGCCTGCAGCTGCCGGCTGTCCTTGTGCTTGGAGCAGAAGAAAAAGGGCTTCGTCCCGGTGTCGCCAAGAGATGTTCGCAATGGCTGAACATACCGTTCCGCCGTTCCTTTGACTCTCTCAATGTGGCTCAGGCAGGAGGCATTCTCCTGGCCCTCGCTTCGGCACACGACACTGTTTAATGTTTTAATCGGCTGTTTTGACGGATTCATTAGGGCCAAATGGGTTTTGGCCCTTTTTTTGTTTCTGGTTCTGTCATTTATACTCCTGCAGGCGTATAAACAATGCCCGGCTAAACAAGCTGCTGCCTCTGAGCAGGACACTGCACTGCGATATAGAAAGCCTTCTTGAGCCAGCAGACTTCATTGCCGGCGCATGCAGGCAGCCAGAGTAACAAGTTCCTTAACCAGGAACGAAAAAGCTCCGCGCAGGAGAATACGTCTCTCTGCGGGGAGCTTCTTTCTTTGCCGGCACTTGCGCCAGCAGCTGTATCTTTGCTGATTCCTACTTGTGCGGCCTTGGGCCAAAGATATCCGTCCCGACACGGACTATGGTGGCACCTTCTGCTATGGCCCACTCAAAATCGCCTGACATGCCCATGGAAAGTTCCGGCAGGGCAAGGCCCGTATAGGTTCTCAGTTCCTCGCAAAGCTTTCTCAGGAGGGCAAAAAACGGCCTTGCCTGCTCGCCTGCATCATAGACAGGCGGAATGCACATCAGTCCCTCAAGCGACAGATGCGGGCATGAAGACAGGACATGGTCAGCAAGGGCATGCAAATCTTCCCTGGCAAGGCCAGTCTTCTGATCCTCATCGCCCACGTTTACTTCTATCAGCACCTTCTGGGTAGCATCAAGCTGGCAGAGGTGCTTTTCAAAAGCCGAGGCAAGCTTGACTGAATCAAGGGTATGGATCAGGCAGAAGTTTCCGGCAGTCTGGGATGCCTTGCGGCTCTGCACATGGCCTATCATGTGCCATCTGAGCTTTGAAGCCAGTGAAAGGCCGGCATTGTCAAGCTCATGGCGCTTTTCCAGCGCCTCCTGCACATAGTTTTCACCAAAGTCCGCCTGTCCCATGGCTGCCAGGGCAGCTACTGCTTCAGCAGGCTGGAACTTGGAGACTGCCAGCAAAAGGACGTCTTCCCTTTTGCGGCCTGCCATGCCCAGCGCCTTTTCCAGACGGCTGAGGACTGCCTCATAGTGCTGTGCAAGGACGGCTTTGCCATCATTTTCCATTGTCTATCAGACCTCCGAGGTTGTCCATTTCCACTTCATGCAGGAAAGCCACATCCTCATTGCAATGCTCGCGGACCTTGACCCACAGTTCCAGATGGACCTTGCTACCCAAAAGCGTCTGGATGTCGGCCCTTGCTTCCGATCCGATTTTCTTGATCATGGTTCCGCCCTTGCCTATGACCATGGACTTGTGCATGGGACGGCTGACGTAGATGGTGGCATAGATAACGGTCTGCTTGCCTTCTGCCCCTTCTTCCCAGCGCTCAATGGCAACAGCCGTGCCATAGGGAACTTCCTCGCGCATGTGCAAAAACAGCTTTTCGCGGATAAGCTCTGCTGCCATAAAGCGCACAGGCTGCGTGGAAATCTGTTCCTCAGGGAACTGCGCTTCCTGTTCGGGAAGCCTGTCAGCCAGCACCTGCTTGAGCCCGGCAATGCCGTCCTTGTTCAGTGCCGACAGAGGATATATTTCCGCTTCGGGCCACAGCGTGTTCAGCTCTGTCAGAAGGGGCAGCATGCGGCTTTTGTCGGCAAAAAGGTCGATCTTGTTGACGACAACCACAATGGGCCTTGTCTCGCCTTTCAGGGCATTGACGATGGGGGCCAGGTCCTTCTCAAGATATTCCGGATGCAGGATGTAGGTATGGGCGTCCAGCACGGGCATGATCACGTCTGCCTGGCGCAGGCTTTCCCACACGGACTGCAGCATGGACTTGCTGAGCACGCCGCGTCCCTGGGAGAGGCCGGGCGTATCCATAAAGACAATCTGCAGCCCGGGGTCAGTCATAATGCCCACAACCTGGCTGCGCGTCGTCTGCGGCTTGGGTGTGACAATGGTCACCTTCTGTTCCATCAGCGTATTGAGAAGGGTGGACTTGCCGGCATTGGGCGGACCCATGATGGCTACCCAGCCGCATCTGTGCGGTGTCGTGCTCATTTGAAAACTCCTATATTACAGAAACAATTGCTTTTGTCTTGTATTCGCCTGACAGGATGCCTTTCAGCATGTCCCCTGCGCCATGGCAGCTTCCTCGGGATAGAGGCTTTCTATATGCGCCTTGTAGGCTGCAAACGTCCCTTCCTGGATGGCCTTCCTTGCGCCGCGCACCAGGGAAAGGAAATAGGTCAGGTTGTGCAGGGAATTGAGCCTGAAGCTCAGAAGCTCCTTGCTGACATAGAGGTGCCGCAGATAGGCCCTTGAAAAAGTCCTGCACGTATAGCAGCTGCAGCAGGGATCAAGGGGGCCGTCGTCATCGGCGTACTTTGCGCCCTTTATATTCACTTTGCCGACGGACGTATACAGCGTGCCGTTGCGTGCATTCCTTGTGGGCAGCACGCAGTCGAACATGTCCACGCCCATGCTGATGCCGGTGACAATGTCCAGGGGGGTGCCTACGCCCATAAGGTAGCGAGCCTTGTCCCTGGGCAGCTGTCCTGCCGCATGCTCAAGGAGCTCGTACATTTCATGCTTGCTCTCGCCGACCGACAGGCCGCCTATGGCAAAGCCGTCAAAGTCAAGGGCGCAGATCTCTTCAATGGAGCGGGTGCGCAGGTCCTTGAAAAAGCCGCCCTGGGTGATTCCGAAAATAAGGTTGGGAGCAGTGCCGGAAGGATAGGCCTTGAGGGCGCGCTCTGCCCAGCGCGTTGTCAGGGCCAGGCTTTTTTCCGTGTAGTGATAATCGGCACCATACGGGACGCACTCATCCAGGACCATCATGACGTCTGAATTGAGGGCCCTTTCAATTTCCAGCACCTTTTCAGGAGTGAAGAGATGCTTTGAGCCGTCTATGTGCGAGCGGAACTCGACCCCTTCCTCGTGTATGCGGCGCAGCCCGCTGAGGCTGAAGACCTGGAAGCCGCCGCTGTCGGTGAGAATGGCGCCTGGCCAGGAGGCAAAGCCGTGCAGGCCGCCATGGCGGCGTACAAGCTCATGCCCTGGCCGCAGATAAAGATGGTATGTATTGCCCAGGATAATGGGTGCCCCGATCTGGGCCAGGTCATCGGGCGCTACAGCCTTGACTGACCCGACAGTGCCTACAGGCATGAAGATTGGCGTCGGGATGTCCCCGTGGGCCGTATGCAGTATGCCGGCCCTTGCCTTCCCGTCCTCATGCTTCAACTCAAATGCACCCATATATCCTCCATGGCCTTATTGCCAGCTGTGTCGTAAAAAGCATGGCCCTTTTTCACCCAAAACGCCAGGACACGCAAGATCTTAAATACAGCGCATCTTGCACGTACAATCTGAAAAAGGTAAAAAACGCAGTTTGTTCAGGTGAGCCGGGCGACTGCCCTGCTCCGGAACCATACAGTCTTTCACATATATCTTAAGGAGCACAGGAATGTCCCACTGTCTCTTCTCTTCGTCAAAATGCCATATAAACCTGACAGCGCTGGCCAACAACTTCCACCGCCTGGGCAAGCCGGAATACCTTATGCCGGTCATCAAGTCGGATGCCTATGGCCACGGCCTGCTCAAGGTGGCAGACTGCCTTGCAAAGGCAGGTGCCAGGCGCTTTGCTGTCGGCTATGTGGACGAGGGAAGGCTTTTGCGCGAACAGGGACACAATGCCGTCATCATGCCCCTCCTGCCGCCGGTGAGCGACGAGGAATGGCAGAAGGTGCACGACTATGATCTCACTGCCCTTGTGACAAGCTTTGAGCTTCTGGACAAGGCCGCTGCCAAGGGCACAAAGGAAAAGCCCCTGCAGATTGCCATCAAGTTTGAGACAGGCATGCACAGGCTGGGCTTCAGGCAGGAAGAGATCCCTGCCCTTATAGAAAAGCTTAAGTCATGCCCGTCCGTAGTTCCTGTTATCTGCGTATCCCACTGCTCCTGCGCGGACATGCCAGAAAAGCAGTCAGTGACAACTGACCAGATCTGCCTTTTTTCCGAGATGGCATCCACGCTGCTGGAAGCCTTTCCCAAAATCGACCGCAGCCTCTTCAACTCCGCAGGCACGCTGGAAACAAATTTCCGCTGCAACATCTGCGACGTGGCACGCCCGGGATACGTCCTCTACGGCGGAAACCCCTTTGCCGGCACAAGCCTAGAATACCTCGGCCGCGGCCTTGAATGGGTGATGAGCCTGAGCGCCAAGGTGGCCCAGGTGACAGAACTGCGCAAGGGCGAGGCCGTGTCCTATGGGCAGACCTATACCGCCGCAAGGGACATGCGCCTGGCAGTCGTGGAAATCGGCTATGCCAACGGCGTGCCCAGGCTTCTCTCCAACAAGCTTGAGGCACTTTTGCACGGAAAGAGGATACGGCAGGTCGGCAGGGTCTGCATGAACCTCATGATGTTCGATGTCACTGACATGCCCGAAACGAAGGCAGGTGACACTGTCTGGCTGTGGGGCGGCGAGGCGGAAGAGGGTGTCACGCCTGTTACGCCCCAGGACTGGGCAGACGGCCTGGGCACCATTGCCTACGAGCTTCTCTGCATAGTGGGCACGATGAATGCCCGCACCTATACGGTCTAGGCTACCAGCACTATAGACAGCCGAGGCGCCTTCTCCCCTTCGGGAAAAGGCGCCTCTTTGTTATGTCCGTTGGCAAAATTCCGGCACGCTACTGCAGGATGCCGTTTTCAGAGGGAGACGGCTCATAGTCCTGGGTCATGTCCTCAAAGGCCGTGTACTCGCAGCGGTAGAGGAGCTTGACCGTGCCCACAGGGCCGTTGCGCTGCTTGCCAAGGATAACCTCGGTGGGGCTGTTCAGAAGCCTTTCTGTCTCCACGCCCCCGTCAGTCCCGGGCTTTTTGCGCTTGGAATAGACATCTTCCCTGTACAAAAACATGATGACGTCAGCATCCTGCTCGATTGCGCCTGACTCGCGCAGGTCGGACATGAGGGGACGCTTGTCGTTTCTCTCCTCAAGCTTGCGGTTCAGCTGGCTTAAGGCAACTACCGGAATCTGCAGTTCCTTGGCCAGGGCCTTGAGCGTGCGCGATATCTCGGAGATTTCCAGCTCGCGCGAGTTGAGCGGCCTTGAGGGACGCATTAGCTGCAAATAGTCAACGACGATAAGGTCAAGGCCCGTCCTTGCCTTCAAACGCCTTGTCTTGGCCCTCAGATCCAGGGTGCGCAGTGAAGGCGTATCGTCAATGAAGAGATCCCTGTCCAGCTTGTCCGCTCCTGTATAGAGCGCCTTCCAGTCGGCATCGTTCAAATACCTGGGCTGGCGGATCTTGTTTAAGGCAACCTTGGACACAATGGCCATAAGGCGTGCCTCAAGCTGCTCGGCGCTCATTTCCAGGGAGAAAAAGGCAACCTTGTGGCCGGCATCTGCCGCATTGATGGCCATGTTCAGGGCAAAGGCCGTCTTGCCCATGGACGGGCGCGCAGCCACGATGATCAGGTCCGATGCCTGCAGTCCGCCAGTCATGCGGTCAAGATCGGTGTAGCCCGTAGTGACGCCGGTCAGGGCCGAGCTGTTCTGGGCATTGATTTCAAGCTTGTTGAAAAAGTCGTCGCGCAGTGATGCCACAGAGCGCAGGTCATTGGTGCTGGCAGTGCTTTCGGCAATCGTAAAAATAGAGTGCTCGGCATCGTCAAGCAGCGCTTCCACCGAGTCATAGGGAGCGTCAAAGGAGCTCGACATGATGGTGGCGCAGGTATTGATAAGCCTGCGCTGCATGGACTTGTTGCGCACCATGTTGCAGTAGAACGGCGCATTAACACCCAGCACCTCGTTGCCGTAGATGGTGCTGATGTATTCCATGCCGCCCGCTTCTTCCAGCCTGCCCTCGCTGTGCAGCTTTTCAGACAGTGTCTGCGGGGCAATGGGGGCCCTTTTCTGATAGAGGTCATAGCAGGCCTGGAACAGGATGCCGTGCCGGGGCACGTAAAAATCATCGGGCGTCAGGGCAGCAAAGATATCGTCCTGATACTTTTCATAATGGAAAAGGCCTGCCAGAACGGCCTGCTCGGCCTCCTCGTTAAACGGAGGCATGCGCTTGACCAGGGAGTCCGTGGCCTGTTTTACAACATCGCGCCTGCCGGACTTGGGGCTTTTCTTAACAGAAACGCCCCCGGCAGGTGCACTGGCGGGAGCGTCCGTTTTTTCAGGGTTCATAGCAGCATCCTTCCTGGCTGGCTGACCAGGGCGTGTCCAGGCTGGTTACATACAAAAATATGAGCAGGCTTCTCTTTCTTTTTTTCAGAATACAAACGTCATCCCCCGCCATGAGGCAGGAGATGACGTCCATATATTTTTTGTGACAGAAAAACTATTCGGCTGCGGTCTGGGCCTCTGCCTCGGCTGCGGGAGCCTCTTCGGCAGGAGCTTCGGCAGGAGCGGCCTCTTCTTCCACGATCACGTGGTCGGAAACGACCTTGAGGGGAAGTT
>CAVJEZ010000072.1:0-8813 GCA_963648625.1 Odoribacter splanchnicus | reverse complement strand
GCGTGCCCTGGTGCGTGCCCTGGACAGGGCGTTTTTTGCGCCGGTTTTTGTCCTTCAGCAGCCATGCTGCGAGCAGCCTTTTGGGGGGCTGCTTTGAGGCCTGCTGCTTTTGGGCCTGCTTTTGGGGCTGCAGGCCGGGAAGAAGCAGTCCGGGAGCCTTCAGAACGGGAGTTTGCTGGCCGGGAGTCTGCAGTTCATGGCCCGTCCCGCCGCAAAGAGGCCGGCCTGCCTCGTCAGGCTTCCTGCCTGTCCTGCCTTCTGAAAAGACGGCATGGGAGGGGAGGGAAATGGGTTTGTTTTTCAGTATGGGCATACAGTCCTCCTTATGTTTTTGTTCTGTCCGGCGTTTTTGGAGTTCCTGTCTGAGGGCAGCAATGAGCCCGCGTATGCGCTCAATTTCCTTTTGAGAGATGCTTTTTGCCGCTCCGCTGCTTGTGAGAAATATGGCTGGTTTTCCGGTTTTTCTGTTGTTTTGTTGCATGGTGTGAAAAATCCTTGTCAGAATGAATGGTTTCAGAATGAAAGCCTTAAATGAAAGGCCTAGATGAATGGTGCCAGAATGAATGGTTTCCTAGATGCCGCCCATGGCGCCCACGGCCGAGGTTATCTCTTCCTGTATGCCGAAAAGGCCTGCAACCACGAGGCAGAGGGCTGCCGTTACCATGAGCATGGCCAGGCTGCCTGCGGTGCGGGCAGTTGCCTGTATCTTTTCCATGCCTTCCTGCAGCATGTCCTCAGCCAGATTTGCCAGCATGGATCGGAAGTCCGGCAGGGCCGAGTAGATGGCAAGGTCGCTGGCAAGCTGCCTGTCAGGCCAGCGGTCCCTTGCCTGGCAGAGGGCCTCGCCCAGGGTGCAGCCCCTGCTGTCAGCCTCGGCCACGGGCCCCAGGTGCGAGGCAAGGTAGGGCGTTGCCGAGTCCTGCTCCAGAATGAAGGCCGTTGCCTCGCTCAGCCTCACTTCCCTTTGCGAGAGCAGCATGGCCGTGGCATAGAGCCAGCTTGTCCCTGCCAGCAGCCTGTACACGGACCAGGGCGGCACATGGTCGGCAAGGCTTCTGAGCCGTCCTGTCCAGCGCGGCAGGGACCAGAGGCTGATGCCTGCCCCAAGCACCATGACAAGCCCCAGGCCAAGCCCCTTCCATGAGGCAATGAAGGATGCTGTTCCGTACAGCGCTGCGGCAGCTCCCTTCCAGGATGCCGGATCGCCCAGGGCGGCAAGCTTGGGCACAAGCACAAGGGATATCACTCCCAGAAAGGCGCACACGGCAAGCATGAGTGCCACAGGGTAGGAAAGCTCCTTTGCAATGCACCCCTGCAGGAGGCGCCTTTTTTCCATGAGCCTTGCAGCCCTGGCAAAGGCCTGTGCCAGCGATGCCGTTCCGCCCAGGGAACCGGACTCGATGAGCATCACTTCCTCGGGCGAGGCCCAGGGCGCCAGGGCCCTGCCTATGCTGAAGCCTGCACTGAGGCGCTGCCGCATGCCTTTGAAGACAAAGGCATACGGGGCGCGGTCCTGCCTGGCCCTCTCCTCAAGAACGGCAAAGCACTGTTCTACCGGCATCCTTGTGGTGGCCAGCATCCTGCCTGCCTTTTTCCAGCAGCGTTCGCGGACGCGCCCGGGGAAGGCAAGCCGGGCAAGCCTGCGGGACAATATCCCGGACAGATGCATAGTCATGGCGGCTTCCTCCTTATGCCGTCGGCCCGGCCTGGGCCAGCCTGGCCACATCCCCGGGTATGCGGGCCAGGATGTCCATGATCTTCTCCACGTCCTTGATGTCCGCTTTTGCGGCCGTGCTGCCTGAGGCAGGGGATCCTGTGCCCGGGTTCTTGGGCGGGCGCCCCCGGCGCCTGGTGCCTGTTTTTCCAGCCTGGGCCTTTGCGCCTGCTCCTGCCTCGTCCAGATCGGCATCCAGCGTGGTGCCAAGCCTTTCCTCGCTGAGCACGGGGTCTGCCTCGCCTGAGAGCACCCGCTCCCTTGCCTGGTCCAGATAGGTCCTGCCATGCAGGATACAGCGCCAGTAGAGGCGCGCTTCCCGTTCCCTGCCTTCGCGCAGCAGGCTGCGCAGCAAGGGATCCCGTAAGGAGACGACCTCGGCTGCCACTTTCAGCCCGGCAATGCCCATATGGGAGCAGGCAGGGCAGCCAGGGCCGCGCAGGCATATCTCTTCAGGCAGGCCTTCGCCTCCTGAGCCGGCAGCCCTGCTGATGCGCATGAGGCGCTGCAGAAGGCCGGCTGAAAGCCCTTCCAGCGCTTCCGGATGATCCTTCAGGCGTATCTTGCACTGCGGGCAGAGGACGGGCACCAGGCGCTGGTAGGTGAGAGCCGTGAGCACGTTTTCGGCACAGATGCTGGCATAGGGCAGGCCCATCTCGTGCAGGCGGGTGATGATGGAGAGGGCGGATCCGGCATGCACCGTGGTCCAGATGCTGTGGCCTGTGAGCGCTGCCTGCACTGCTGCCTCGGCAGCCTCCCTGTAGCGCACCTCGCCTAAGAGGATGACGTCCGGGTCGGAGCGCATAAGCCCTGCCAGCGCTTCCATGAAGGCCCGCCTGCGCTCGGCATCGGAGGCGGACTTTGTGAGCACGTTGAGCTGGTGCACGCCGCGGATGGGGTATTCCGGGGGATCCTCAAGGGAGTAGTAGGATCTGGTAGGCGTGTCATGCGCCATGCTCTCCATGATGTTCTTCAAAACCGTTGTCTTGCCGTGCCCCGTGGGCCCGGAGATGATGGTCATGCCGCCAAGCCTGGCGCTGTCCTGCAAGAGGGCCTGCTGCTCCCTGTCAAAGCCCAGGCGCGTCAGGCGCTCCTCTAGCGTGCCCGTGCTGTCGGCAGCATCGGAGAGAAGGCGCATGGCCAGCACCACGCCCGGCCTGCCGCCATGCGGGTCCTGCACAGGCTCTGAGTGCAGGCGCACGGCATAGAGCCCTTCAGGGAGGAAGTTCTGCCCTGCAATGCGGCCGTCCTGCCTCTCATAGAGGGAAAAGCCGCCTTCTGCCTGGGAGATCTGCCCCTGGAAGAGGGCGCGCACCAGCATGAGCCCCTTGTCTCCGTCAAGCACCTCCTCGTCCGTCATGAAGCCCATGCGCCTGAAGGACACGGTGGCATAGGATCCCATGCAGGCAATGTGGATGTCCGAGGCCTTCTTGTCCATGGCCCTGGCAAAGAGCTCCCGGACATAGTCGTGCACCCAGTTCTCAGGCCTGGCATGGCTGCCGCTGCTGCCCGGCCCTGCCGGATCCGTGTCAGACAGCCGTATGCCGAAGCGCTGCTCAAAGCACTCCTTAAAGGATTCCTGGGTGTGCCAGACAAGGCTCAAGGGCACAGCCTTTCCTGCCGCATCAGGCCCTTCTGCCTGCATCCTGTCCTGCCTGGCCAGGAAGAGGTCCAGCTCCTCGCTGCCCCTGAGCTCTGAGGAGAGATGGAGCCTGTTTCCCTCGAAAAAGGCCCTGCCGGCCAGGCCCGGTGGCAAATGCTGCTGGCCCGGCTGCCTGCCTGGCAGCATGCCTTCTTCTGCAGGGGCAGGAAGCCCTTGCCGCAAAAGAAGGCCCCCTCCTGCCTGCTGGCCTTTTTCGTACTGGCTTTTTTCGTACTGCCCTCCTGCGTGTTTAACATCTTGCCAGACTGGTGTTTTTCTGACCTGCATGCTTCCTCCTGTTTTCCTGTTGTTTTTCCGTATGCCCCGCTTACTTCCAGGGCAGGGTCCTGCCTTCGGCAGTGACTTTTGTGCGGGTGACTTTGTCTATCCTGCCCACGCCCGGGACCCTGTCGCCCGGCCCTGCCAGAAAGCGGCCCTCCCTTGTGGCAATCTCTGCCACAAGCCCTGAGCCCTTTGCCCCTTGTGAGCCTTGTGAGCCTTGGGACCCTTGCGGGCTCAGGCTTCGCACCGAGAGCACAAGGCAGCTCAGGGTATTTGCCAGGTCCCTGGCCTTTTCCTTTTCAAGGCGCAGGGCGGCCACGTCCTCTGCCAGGGACTCAAGGCCTGATCTGAGATCCTTCATGGCCTCCTGCAGGGAAGGCTGGCTTGCTGCCTCTTCTGCAGCCTTCTGTTCGTCCAGCTCCCTGCGGGCCTTGGCCATGCTCTTTTCCACATCCAGGATGCGGGCCTGTATTTCCTTTAAGGACAGGGTTGCCCTGGCCATTTCCTGGCCTGCCTGCAGCCTGGTCAGCTCGCCCAGCGTGCCTGAATAAACGGATCCCGGCGCAAAGTCCGCGATGGCCGGAAGCTGCCTGCCTGCTGCATCTGTCCCTGCCTTGCCGTCAGCTTCGGGGCTGGCTAAGGCGTCATCCCGGGCTGGCGTCAGAGCTTTTGCCTGTACCGGCTCCTGCACTGCCTGGTGCTGTACAGCTCTCTCATGTACTGCCGGGCTCTGTGCCGGCTCCTGGGCCTCAGCCATGCCCGGCAGGGCCATAAGGCCCGGAATGACCAGTCCCGGCATAAGCAGTCCTTGCATGACCAGCGCCGCGCAAAGGAAAGCGTGCCCTGCGTGCCTGTGCCTGCCGCATCTCAGCACAGCCTGCCTTTGCGGCTCTGCTTCCAGGGCTGTGCCCCGGACTGTGCCTGTTGTTGCGCCCGGCATCATGCCCTGCATCCTGTCCTGTACTCTGTCCTGTACTATGTCTGTCCTGCGCTTACTGCCTTGCATAGACTTCTCCCTGCATAATCCACTGTTTTTTGTTCCAGGTGATGCCTGAAAGCACCAGGCTTTGGGCAAGCCTCTCATCCCTCAGGCATTCCGTAAGGCTTCCAAAGTCATAAAAGAGCGTGCCCGGCGCCTGGGAGAGCACAAGGCTTCCCTCTGTCCAGGGGCAGCGGACCACTGCATCGTTTTTTTTGACTGTCCTGGGCGGCTTCCAGGAAAGCTGCATCTTCAGTCCGAAGCGCTGGGCAAGCTCTGAGATCAGGGCCTGCACCTCGTCCTTTTTGCCCAAGGCCTGCCACTGCCTTGCATATGCTCCGGGCAGCGGCACCTGCGAGACAGACCTGGCCCTTGTGGCGTCACTGGCAAGCCTTTCTGCACCGTCAGGTGGGAGCAGCAGGGACGAGGCCCTTGCTGCCTTCCAGGAAGCCGTGAGAATGCCGCTGCCTGAGCTCACTTCCTCAAGGATCCAGCCGTTGGCTGCCAGGGGCGTATTGAGCATCCCTGGCACAAAGGCCAGCACGGATGCTGCCGGGGACGGCGCTGTGAGCCAGGCTGACGGGAAGAAGCGCTCGGGATGGAGCCTTATTTGCCGGACATCCTCTGCCTCCTGCACCTGCTTCTGGGTGACGGTATGGCTTTCCGGGAAGAGGCGGTGCGCTATGGGGTCGCTCAAAAAGAAGCAGGCAGAGACCAGCACTCCGAAGAAGAGAAAGGTTGCCAGCCCCCTGCGCAGGCCCCTGTTGTGCAGGATCTGGCAGGACATAAGGCTCAAAGGCCGGAGCTTTGCCCTGGCAAGGACGCTTCTGTCTGCTAAGGCCAGCTTTTGAAGCTCTTCCTCTGCCTCCCTTGCATCCAGCACCCTGGGCTCCTGCAGATCCAGGCTCTCCTGCAGCCTGGCTGCAAGGGACAGTGCTTCTTCAAGGGAAGAAAAGCATCTGTCAGCCCTGGCAGAGAGGCGGCCCAAGCGTGCCGCAAAGACCCAGTAGGCTGTCCCTGCCTGCCTGTCAGGGATGGGCCAGATCTCTATGCCGTGGCGCATGGACTGCAGGCGCAGGGCTGCCAGGGAATACACCGTGCAGAAGGCGTCGCAGACGCTGCCGGAGAGGGCAGCAGGGACGGCGTCAGGGACGGCTTCTGGAATGGCGTCAGAGGCTGTATCCGGGACTGTGCCAGAAGCGCTGCTAGGGACAATGTCAGGGACGCTGTTCTGGGGGCCCTGCATCCGGGCTTCCGGCCTGTTCCAGGCTTCCTTCCCGGCGCCTGTATCTGCACTGCTTCCTGTCCCGGCATTAGGCCCTGCACCGGCTTCCGTTCCTGAGCCGTACAGCCTGGCAAAGCCGGCCCTTTCCTCGATGACAAGGCCGTGGTCAGGAAGACCGGCCTCATGGCCTGCGCCAGAAGCTGCGCCGGAACCTGCCCTGTAACCTGCTTCATGCCCTGCTGCGGAAAGGCCCTGCAAGGAAGGGACATGCGAAAAGGTATGCGAAGAGGAGTAAGGAGACGCGCAGGAAGACGCGTAAGGAGACGCATAGGAAGAGGCAGCCGAGGAGGCGTAAGAAGACGCGCAGGGAGAGGCATAGGAAGCTGCCCTTTGGGCCTGCTCCTTCAGGGAGAGGTCGGGCTCTGCCTTTGTCCAGTCAAGGCCTGCTGCCAGCAGCCTGCGCCCTGCAAGCGGGCCAAAGAGGGAGCGTTGGAAAGAGCGTTTGAGGGACCGTCTGCCGTTTCCCAGTGGGAAGAGATGCACCCTGCTTTTTTGTGCCCTGTTCCGGCCCGTGTCCTGGCCGGTTGCGTCATGGCCGGTTGCGTCATGGCCGGAAGCGTCCTGGCCGGAAGCGTCAGGGGCATCCTGGCCGGAAGCCCGGGAAGAAGCCCTGGCATAGTCCTGGCCCTGTCCTGCAGGTGAGCCTGGGCCTGCTTGTTTAGCTGCCTGTTCAGCTGCCTGTTCAGCTGCATGGCCAGCTGCATGGCCAGCGGCCTGGTCATGGGGCTGTTCGTGGCCCTGTTCGGCAGCAGGATCATGGACATGGCCAGCAGCCTGTTCATGGCTGCGTTCGTGGCCGTGTCCTGGGGACAGGCCGGGATCAAAGTTGTACAGCGTCTGCTCAGACATTGTCTGCACCCTCCAGTTCTATGCTGATGACAAGCAGTGTCTTCTGCGCATCATGGGATCGTCCTGCATAGAGGAAGCCAGCCTCGTTCTGAGCTTCCCCTGCATCCTGCTCAAAGCCTGCCAGCATCAGGGTCTGCCCCCTTTTTAAGCGGGTGCGCTGGCTGAATGCCCTGGTGGCCACCTGCGGCAGCTGCACGCAGACATTGTCCTTCTCTATGCTGGTCATGTTCTCCAAAGAGGAGAGGGTGATGCTGTACTGCAGCAGCACATGGCTGTCCGGCAGGATGTGCGGCACTATGGTCATGGCAAAGCCCGTGGTCACCTCTCCGGGCGTGATTTCCGTGCTCTGGTCGTACTGGGTCGTGGACCTGGTCATGCCGGCAAGGTAGGCGTGCCTGCGTATGGCCTGCACCGGAAAGGGCTGGTTGTTCAGAACAAGCCCAGATGCCGAGGTCAGCTGCGTGGCGCGGCCCCATTTGCCAAGGGCCTCAAGAAAGCCGCCGGACCCTGACAGCGATCCCTTCACAATGCTGACGCCTGCCAGGCCCGAGGCTGCCTGCATGGCAGAACCTGCCTCCACTACTGCGTCCGGCGAAGTGAAGAGGGCCTTGAGGCCGGCATTGAAGGAGCTTGTGTCCGACACTTCCAGGGCATAGACATGGACGCGCATGGCAACCTGCCGCTCAAGCCTGGCATTGATTTGATTTATGCAGCGCTCGATGGTGCGCATGCGGGTGTAGGTGTCGCGCACGGTAATGGTGCCTGCAGCCTGGTTGACAGAGCAGGATCCTTCCTTGGAGAGCAGCATGCGCACGGCGGCTTCCGTGTCCTTCCAGATGTCCAGGGCTGTCCTGGTGGTATTGCTCTGGGCTGTCTCGCTCTGGCTGTCGCCGCTGGTGACAGTGCTGTTGATGTTTGAGCTGTTCTGGGAAGTCGTCTTCTGGCCGCGGCTCCTGTTGGAGATGTTGGACTCCCAGGAAACCGCCCCTGCCAGGGCTGACAGCACAAAGGTCCTGACCTGCATGGCAGAGAAGGTGACGCTTTGGGCTGCCTCGTCATAGTCAAAGCCGTAGCCGGACTGGGAGGCAATGACTTCCAGAAGCCCCCTCAGCGTGCCTGTGTAGCTGATGTCCAGAAGGCCGGGCATATGCGGCACCGAAGCCTGGGCTATGCCTTGAAGAAGGCTGTCCCCTGCATCTGAGCCTGCATCTGGGCCGGCGCCAGGCAGGGTGTCAGCAAGGGAGCCGGACAGTGAACCGGGCAGGGCCTGCGCACTGCTCCCGGAAGAAGGCTCGTCGCTTTCAGCCACATGCACCGATACAGGGGCAAGCTTGCTTAAGGAAGCAGCGATGTCCTCAAGGCTGCCTTTCTGGCGCAGGGTGACCTTGGTGCGCATGAGGGCAGTGTCCAGCTTGTCGCTTTGCAGCGGCACAAGGCGTCCGCCCATATAGGGCAGGTCGCATTCGGTGTAGGCGCTCCTGCCAAGGTTTTTGTCAAAGTCCCTGTTTGCAGCCTTCACTTCGTCAGGAGAGGGCGCATGCACCTCGTGCGAGGCGCAGCCTGAGAGCAGAAGGGCAGGCAGGGCTGCCATGGCTGCCACCAGGAGCAGGGAAAGGAGTCTTTCTTTAACTGGTACTTTAAGAAAATATTCAATCATAGCTTTAAGAAAAACTGGCGTTTTATGGCTTTGCAAGAGGCTTTTAGCCGGTACAGAGTTCGTTTGTGTGTGCGGCACCTGCATGAAGGGCCTTTTTTTTGAGTGTACAGGCGTGAAAAGTGCCTGTAGGGGGTGTATTTGGGCAAATCCAGGCATCATCTGTCCTCCCTTATCGGGCTTCAGTCATCGGTCTTCCACTATGAGCACATTGTTGCCGTGGTACAGGCGGACTGCGTAGGGAGAGCCTGTGGCCTTAAGCCCCTCAAAGAGGGTGCGCACTGCCTTTTCAAAGGTCCCCTCAAAATGGGCCCCTGTCTCAAGCTCAAGGTCTGTGTCAGGCTTCCAGACAAGGGTGACGCCCTTCCTCCCGGCCCAGGACTCAAGCTGCATCCGCAGGGATCCGGG